>NZ_JBJHPC010000130.1:0-14254 GCF_045257485.1 Streptomyces sp. YS-3
ACGGCACCCCGGTCCCGGGCGCCCGGGGTCCCGGCGGTACGCCCGCCCACGGCACCCCGGTCCCGGGCGCCCGGGGTCCCGGCGGTACGCCCGCCCACGGCACCCCGGTCCCGGGCGCGCGGGGCGTGCGGCCCGGCCCGGTCGCGCCGGTGCCGCCGCTCTCCGACGACACGGCGATCCTGACCCCGCAGGCCCCGGCCCCGGTGCCGGGTGCTCCGCGCGTCACCGCGCCCCCGCCGGCCGGCCATGTCTCCGGGGACACGCTGACCAGCGGCATCCCGGTCGTACCGGAGGAGAACCGTTCCTCGTTCCCGCCCGGCGCGGGCGCGGGGCCCGACCTCGGCCCGAGGACGCCGGACGGGCCGCGCCCGGTCCAGGAGCCGCCCGCCCCGGCCCGTGCGAGCGCGCCGCCCGCCAAGAAGAAGGGCCGCTCCAAGCTGGTCCTGCTCGCGGTGGCGGCCGTCGGCGCCGCGGTCGTCGCGTACGGCGCTGGGCTGCTGCTCAACCACTCCGAGGTCCCCAAGGGCACCACGGTCCTCGGCGTCGACATCGGCGGCGGCAGCAAGGAGCAGGCCGTCGCCAAGCTCGACGCCACGCTCGGCAAGCGCGCCGCCCAGCCGCTGCGGCTCACCGTCGACGGCAAGAAGGAGACGCTCGCGCCGGACAAGGCGGGCCTCACCCTGGACAGCCAGTCGACCGTGCGCAACGCGGCGGGCAGCGACTACAACCCGGTCTCCGTCATCTCCTCGCTCTTCGGCGGCAAGCGCGTCGCCGAACCGGTCATCCCGGTCGACGAGGAGAAGCTCGGCGTCGCGCTCACCGACCTCGCGGGCGCCTCGGGCTCGGCGGTCGAGGGCACGATCAAGTTCGTCCCCGGCAAGGCCGTGGCCGTACCGGGCAAGGCGGGCAAGAGCCTCGACGTCGCCCGCTCGATGATCGCGGTCAAGGACGCGTACCGGGCGCAGGTCCAGACGGGCCGGCCCAATGAGGTGCGACTGCCGGTCACCGGGCGCAGCCCGACCATCACCGAGGCCGAGATCGACCGGGCGATGAACGAGTTCGCCAAGCCCGCCATGTCCGGTCTGATCACCATCAAGGCGGGCGGCAAGAAGATCGACTTCGGTCCGGTGAAGTCGCTTCCGAAGATCCTCTCCATGAAGCCGGTGGAGGGGAAGCTCATCGAGGTCTACGACAAGAAGGCCATCGACCAGCTCATGGGCAGCGCCTTCGACGGCGTGATGATCATGAAGGGCGACGGGCAGAAGCACCAGCTGACCGCGGACGACGTGGCCAAGGCGATGCAGAGCGCGCTGCGCGGCAAGACCCCGGCGCAGCGGGTCGTGACGATCGAGCTGAACCCGAGCTGACCTGCGGCTGTCCTCCGGCCCCGTACGCCCCGGCGCGTACGGGGGCCGTGTCATGCCCCTCGCATGACATCTGTCATCCGACAGTCACGACACCCGGCACTGACCCCGGACCGGCCCCGCGGGCCAACCTTGGGGCATGACCACCACCACCTCCACCACCACCTCCGTGGTGAGCTTCGAGCGCGTGAGCAAGAGCTACGGGGACGTCCGCGCCGTCGCGGACCTCTCCCTGGAGCTGCACCCCGGCGAGACGGTCGCGCTCCTCGGGCCGAACGGCGCGGGCAAGTCCTCCACGCTCGATCTGCTGCTCGGGCTGCGCAAGGCCGACGCGGGCGCGGTGCGCCTCTTCGGCACCACGCCCGAGCAGGCCATCCAGGACGGCCGCGTCGGCGCGATGCTCCAGAGCGGCGGTCTGATGGAGGAGGTCAAGGTCCGTGAGCTGGTGAAGCTCGCCTGCGATCTGCACCCGCGTCCGCACCCGGTCGACGAGGTCCTGGACCGCGCCGGTGTCGCGCAGATCGCCGACCGGCTGGTCAACAAGCTCTCCGGCGGCCAGGAGCAGCGGGTGCGCTTCGCGCTCGCGACCGCCGGCGCCAACGACCTGATCGTCCTGGACGAGCCGACCACGGGCATGGACGTCACCGCCCGCCAGGCGTTCTGGGCGACCATGCGCCAGCAGACCCAGCAGGGCCGTACGGTCCTGTTCGCCACCCACTACCTGGAGGAGGCCGACGCGATCGCCGACCGCGTCCTGGTCCTCCACAAGGGCCGCCTCCTCGCCGACGGCACCGCAGCCGAGATCAAGGCGAAGGCCGGCGCCCGCCGGATCGCCTTCGACCTGGAGGGCGCGATCGACGAGGCGGTCCTGCGCGGACTGCCCTTCCTGGCGGGCCTGGACATCTCCGGCCGCACGGTCCGCCTCCAGTCGACCGACGCCGACGCCACCGTCCACGCGGTGTACGGGCTCGGTCTGTACCCCCGCAACCTTGAGGTCGCGGGCCTCGGCCTGGAGCAGGCCTTCGTCGCCATCACCGAGGCCGAGGAGGCCAGGACCGCATGATGAATCGATTCTTTTCCGGGACGCTCATCAAGCTCGAAGCCGTCCGCACCCTGCGGAACAAGAAGTTCATGTTCTTCTCGGTGATCTACCCCTCCGCGCTGTACCTGCTGATCTCCGGCTCGCAGAACACCACGGACACCATCGGCGGCACCGATCTGACCTTCCCCGCCTTCTTCATGGTCTCCATGGCCTCGTTCGGCGCGATCACCGCCGTCCTGATGGGCAACAGCGAGAAGATCGCCAAGGAGCGCGAGAAGGGCTGGGTGCGCCAGCTGCGGCTGACCGCGCTGCCCGGCCGCGGCTACGTCCTGGCGAAGATCGCGAGCGCCGCGGTGGTGACCCTGCCGTGCATCCTGGTGGTCTTCCTGGTGGCGGCCACCGTCAAGGACGTACGGTTCGCGGCCTGGCAGTGGCTGGCGCTGACCGGGTCCATCTGGGCGGGCTCGCTCTGCTTCGCCGCGCTCGGCGTGGCCATCGGCTACCTCGCGAGCGGTGACGCGGTCCGCCCGATCACGATGATCATCTACTTCGGCCTCTCCATCCTCGGCGGTCTGTGGATGCCCACCACGACGTTCGCGCCCTGGCTGCGGTCGCTCGCCACCTGGCTGCCCACCCACGCGTACGCTGCGCTCGGGCAGGCCATCGAGGCGGGCAGCGCCCCGCACACCAAGGACGTGGCCGTCCTCGTCGCCTACTTCCTGCTCTTCGCGGGCGGCGCGGCCTGGCTGTACCGGAAGGACACCCTGAAGGCGTGACGAGCGTGAGGGAAGACCGCGGACCCATGCCGGGCCGCCCGCCGCGGAACCGCCAGGAGGCGCTGCGCAAGCTGCTGTGGATCGGCATCTGGCTGGCGTTCCTCGGCGCCCCGGTCTCCGACCTCCTGAAGGAGGAGCACACGGCGTGGGCGACCGCGCTCGGCTGGCTCGCCCTGGTGGCGTTCGTGGGGGTCTATCTGGGCCTGGTCTTCCGGCACACCGCCCGCCCCTTCGCCCGCGCCACGGTCGCCTCGATGCTGGTCTTCCTGACCGGCATCGCGGTGGCCACCTCGCTGACCCTGGACGCGCCCTGGCTGGTGCTCTTCGTGTACGTCTCGGTCGGCTGCGGGGCGGTGCTGCCGCTGCCGCTCGCCCGCTGGGCGATCCCCGGCGCCACGGCGGTGATGGCCCTAATCGGCCTGACCACCCGGGGCGACTGGGGCGACTTCGTGCCGGGCCTGGCGATCCCGGCCCTGCTCGGCGGCTTCGCCATGACGGGAGTGCGCCACCTCGTCCGTACGACCGTGGAACTGCGCCAGGCCAGGGCGACCGTGGCCCAGCTCGCGGCCAACGAGGAGCGGCTGCGCCTCGCCCGCGACCTGCACGACCTGCTGGGCCACTCGCTCTCCCTGATCACGCTCAAGAGCGAGCTGGCGGGCCGGATGCTCCCGGGCCACCCCGACCAGGCGGCCCAGCAGGTCGCCGACATCGAACAGGTCAGCCGCCAGGCCCTGGTGGACGTACGGGAAGCGGTCACCGGCTACCGCAGGGCGACCCTCACCGGGGAACTGGCGGGTGCCCGCACCGCGTTGACGGCGGCGGGAGTGGCCGCTGACCTGCCGGTGACGGACGAACTCCCGCCCGGGCTGTCCCCGGGCGCGGGGGAGGCCCTGGCCTGGGTGGTCCGCGAGGCCGTCACCAACGTGGTCCGGCACAGCGGCGCGAGCAGCTGCGCCATCAGCCTCGGGGAGTGCCAGACCCTGGACGGCCGCTTCCTGGAACTGAAGGTCGCGGACGACGGCCGGGGCGCCGTCGCCGTCACGGCCGGCAACGGCCTGACGGGCCTGGCGGAACGTCTGTCGGAGGTGGACGGCACACTGGAGCCGTCGGCGCACAAGGGCAAGGGCTTCACCCTGACGGCGAGGGTCCCGCTGGCCACCCCCTAGGGGCGCGGGGGAAGCCGGGTGCGGCCCTGGCCCTCCCCCCGGCCTCCGGCCGGGGGGACCCCCGGAGCACGCGCCGGACGCCGCTCCTCGACGGGCAGACGCCGCCTGCCGCGGCACTAGAATCCGGGCATGATCCGCCTTCTCCTGGCCGAAGACCAGTCCATGGTCCGCGAGGCCCTCGCGGCCCTGCTCGGCCTGGAGCCCGACTTCGACGTGGTGGCCCAGGTGGCCAGGGGCGACGAGGTGCTGGCCGCGGCCCGCGCCTGCGCCCCCGACGTGGCGCTCCTGGACATCGAGATGCCCGGGATGACCGGCATCGAGGCCGCCGCGGTCCTCCACCGCGAGCTGCCCGAGCTGCGGATCGTGATCCTGACGACCTTCGGGCGCCCCGGCTATCTGCGCAGCGCGATGGAGTCGGGAGCCGCCGCCTTCCTGGTGAAGGACGCCCCGGCCGCGCAGCTCGCGGCGGCGGTGCGCAGGGTGCTGGCGGGGGAGCGGGTGATCGACCCGACGCTGGCCGCCGCCGCGCTCGCCGAGGGCGCCAACCCGCTGACCGACCGCGAGCGCGACGTCCTGCGCGCGGCGGCGAACGGCGCCACCAACGCCGAACTCGCCCGGATGCTCTGCCTCTCACAGGGCACGGTCCGCAACTACCTCTCCATGGCGATCCAGAAGCTGGCCGCCCGCAACCGGGCGGAGGCGGTGGGCATCGCCCGCGAGAAGGGCTGGCTCTGACGCGGACCCGGCGTCAGTTCAGCATCGCCCGCGCCGCCCGGGCCCGGCCCCGGACCGTCTCGGCTGTGCGGGGCTCCACCGGCTCCAGGATGTCCGCGTAACTGTCGAACTCCGCGGCGCCCGTGAGGAAGTCGCCGCGCTGGACCAGGAGCTGGGCGCGGTCGTAGCGCAGCCGGGCGGGATGGGTCGGCAGCAGCAGGGACAGATCGAGCGCCCACAGGGCCACGTCGCTCCGCTCCGGGCGGGCCGCGGCCCAGGCGCGGATGTTGTTGAGGACGCGCAGCACGACCGCCAGCGGGTCGGCCGGGGTGATCATCGACGGGTCGAGCGGGGCGCCGGTGGCCCCGGCCACCAGCAGCTCCGCGTCCGCACCGGTCAGCGGCCGACCCCCGTCGAACGGATCCGCGAGCACCCGCTCCTCGGGGCTGCCGAAGCCCACCACGAAGTGGCCGGGCAGGGCCACCCCGTACACCGGGGCCCCGGCCCTGCGCGCCACCTCCATCCAGACCACCGAGAGCAGGATCGGCAGCCCCCGGCGGCGCCGCAGCACCTCCGGCAGCAGTGAGGACTCCAGGCGCTGGTACTCGGCCGGGCCGCCCCGGAAGTCGCAGTCGCCGCCGAGCAGCGCGGCCAGGGCCAGCGCCCAGGGGCGGGCCCCGGTGACGCCGTGGGGGAGCAGGCCGGCCAGCCGGTCCAGCTCCATCTGCGCCGCGTCCAGGCCGGGCCGGCCGAGGCCGGGATCGGCCACCGCGCCGATCAGCAGGCACAGCGTGGTCAGGTCCGGCCGCGCGGACCGGGCCTCCTCGGTGAACTGCCGCCGCCAGTCCTCGGCGCCGGGGCTTTCGGGTTCCATAACCGCCTCGTACCCGTTCGTGGAGATCGGAAAGTCCGGCGCTCAGCCCTGCCGGAAGTGGTGGTAGGTGTGGTGGGTGGTGAAGCCCTGGGCGTCGTAGAGGGCGTGGGCGCCCCCGTTGTCCGCCTCGACCTGGAGCCAGGCCGCCGAGGCGCCCTCGGAGAGCGCCTGCCGGGCCAGCGCGGTCATCACGGCCGTGGCGAGCCCCCGGCGGCGCTGCGCCGGGTCCACCTCGACCGCCATGAACCCCGCCCAGCGGCCGTCGACCACGCACCGGCCGATCGCGGCGGGGACGTCCCCGTCCCCGGCCACGGCGGCGA
The DNA here is from genome assembly GCF_045257485.1 of Streptomyces sp. YS-3. Taxonomy (NCBI): domain Bacteria; kingdom Bacillati; phylum Actinomycetota; class Actinomycetes; order Kitasatosporales; family Streptomycetaceae; genus Streptomyces; species Streptomyces sp. YS-3. Next base: position 6,257 of record NZ_JBJHPC010000130.1, read on the forward strand.
ACCAGGTGGAGGGGCCGCTCTCCAGTACCGTGCGCACATGGGGTCCGGGCGTGCCGGTGCGCTGGTAGCGGGCGAGCCAGGCGGAACCGACGGAACGGGACAGCTCCACCGGTGAGACGTCCGCGTCGAGGTCCCCGATCGGGGCAAGTGCGGCGATCCGCAGTTGGGCGCTTACCTCGCGAACCCACCCAAACTTTTCAAGATCGACACAGAGGGCCTCCTGGGTCCCCTCGGCGCCGGTGGACGTCTGTACGTACGTGGGAAGGCCACGGGCGGTGTACCAGGCGCGCGCGTACGCGAGGGCGTCCTCCAGGGGCATCCCCGGCTCGCCGAGCGGCAGCACGGAATTGGCCCGCCGGGTGAATCCGCCGGCCGCCCGCAGGGTCCAGCCGCCCAGCTCCTCGCTCTCCACGGGCTGCCACGCACGTGCGCTGACCAGCGCCAACTCCCGGAAGGTGGCGGCCGGGCCACGGCGCCGGGCGGGTTCGGCGGGGATGACCTTGCCCGCGACCATCTCGCTCTCCGGGACGCGTACCGCCTCGCCGTTCCTGCGGACGATCGACAGCACCCCGGCGTCCCACGATGTGAGAACGCCGACCGTGTCGGTGAACTTCGGGCCCCGCTCCCCGGACCCCGTCAGGTGTCTGACTGATACGCGTTTGCCCTGATCTTCCGGCGTGATTCTGACGACCAGCCGTCCGCCGGTGGTGAACTCCACAGCTCTCTTCGCCCCTCCTGTTCGGATCGCGCCCCGGAACGGAGATACTAGGTGCGGGCATCGACGACGCCGCGCTCCCGCGCGCCACGTGGACGGAGCCGCAGACCGGCCCGCCGCGCCCTATCGAGGAGGAACGACAGCGTGACCTACGTCATTGCGGAGCCTTGTGTCGACCTTAAGGACAAGGCATGCATCGAAGAGTGCCCGGTCGACTGCATCTATGAGGGCCAGCGGTCCCTCTACATCCACCCGGACGAATGTGTCGACTGTGGCGCCTGTGAGCCGGTCTGCCCGGTCGAGGCCATCTTCTACGAGGACGACACCCCGGAGGAGTGGAAGGACTACTACAAGGCGAACGTCGAGTTCTTCGACGAGCTCGGTTCGCCCGGTGGCGCCTCCAAGCTCGGCCTGATCGAGCGCGACCACCCCTTCATCGCCGCGCTGCCCGCCGACATCAACGCCGACAGCGAGCACTGACACCCCACCGCGTGTCCGCCCGGTCCCGTACGGCGCCCAGCGCCCTGCGGGACCGAGGCGTTTGCCCGGCACGGCATTTCCGTACGAGAAAGTGAGCACCTCCCGTGGGCGCAGTCTCCGCACGCCTGCCCGTCTTCCCCTGGGACAAGCTGGAGCCGTACAAGGCGACGGCCGCGGCCCATCCGGACGGAATCGTGGACCTGTCCGTGGGCACCCCGGTCGACCCGGTCCCGCGGCTGATCCGCGAGGCGCTGGCCGGGGCCGCGGACTCGCCCGGCTATCCGACGGTGTGGGGGACCACGGAGCTGCGCGACGCGCTCACGGGGTGGGTCGGGCGCCGGCTCGGCGCGGTCGGCGTCGGCCACCGCAACGTGCTGCCGGTGGTCGGCTCCAAGGAGCTGGTGGCCTGGCTGCCGACCCAGCTGGGCCTGGGCCCGGGCGACAAGGTCGCCCATCCGCGGCTGGCCTACCCGACGTACGAGGTGGGCGCCCGGCTCTGCGGCGCGGAGTCCGTCGGCTACGAGGACCCGACCGAGCTCGACCCGTCCGGACTCAGGCTGCTCTGGCTGAACTCGCCGTCCAACCCGACCGGCCGGGTGCTCGCCAAGGACGAGCTGGTCCGGATCGTCGCCTGGGCGCGCGAGCACGGCGTCCTGGTCGTCTCCGACGAGTGCTACCTGGAGCTGGGCTGGGAGGCCGAGCCGGTCTCGGTGCTGCACCCGGACGTCTGCGGCGGTACGTACGAGGGTCTCGTCGCCGTCCACTCGCTCTCCAAGCGCTCCAACCTCGCCGGGTACCGCGCCGCGTTCATCGCGGGCGACGAGGCCGTCCTCGGCGAGCTGCTCCAGATCCGCAAGCACGGCGGGATGATGACGGCCGCGCCGGTCCAGGCGGCCACCGTGGCGGCGCTGGGCGACGACGTCCACGTACAGGAGCAGCGGGCGCGCTACGCGGCCCGCCGCGCCGCCCTGCGCGGGGCGCTGGTCGAGCACGGCTTCCGGATCGAGCACAGCGAGGCCAGCCTCTACCTGTGGGCGACCCGCGGCGAGGGCTGCTGGCAGACCGTGGCCCACCTCGCCGAGCGCGGCATCCTGGTGGCGCCCGGTGACTTCTACGGCGAGGCGGGCGCGGACTTCGTCCGGGTGGCCTTCACGGCGACGGACGAGCGCGTCGAGGCGGCCGTGAAGCGGCTGGGCGGGCCCCGCCCGGCCGGGACGGCCTGAGCGCGGCCGGGACGGCATGAGAAGGGGCCCCGGGGGGAGAGTTCCCGGGGCCCCTTCGGCGCCGCGCCGCGCGGGGTGCGCGGCAGCGCGGCTCAGCCGACGGGCAGGCCCTTGAGGGGCAGCTGGTCGGTGGAGGGCAGCCCCTGGGTGGGCAGCTGGCCGCCGACCGGAAGGCCGTCCAGGCTGGCCGACTTGGCGGTGGAGCCGAGGAGGTCGCCCGCGTTGCCCGCGGCGTCGCCCGCCGCCTTCTGGGCCGCCGGGGTCGCCGTCTTCCCCGCCTTGCCGACGGTCTTGCCCGCGGCCGGGACCGCCTGCTTGACGGCCTTGCTGCCGGCGTCGCCCGCCAGGCCGGTGGCCTTCTGCGCGGCGCCGTCGACGGTGTTGCCGAGGTTCGCGCCGTCGAGGGCGGTCAGACCGCCCAGGTTCGTGGTCTCCGGAAGGGCAGCGGCGCTCGCCGCGCCGGCCGCGCCGACCACGGGAACTGCACCCGCCGCGACGAGCAGCGCGGCACGGGCGATCCGACGGGTCAGGGGGAGGGACATGATGCTCCTTGAGACGGGAGGAACGGCGTTCGGACGCTGTGACAACTCCTCGGGGTGCGGATCAGGTTGCGGAGGGCCCGGGTAAAGAGTTCGCAATGCGTCGCATTATCGGGTTCGGATAAAAACGGGCAAACGAGCCGTGGCGACAATACGCTGAACGCCGCCACATCCCTTTGTTCCCAAGGGAATTGACGATTCTTCGGGTGGGCGCGGGGGTGGGTGTACGAAACGGTGTACGCGAAAGGCCTCTGTGCCCCGTACGAGTGGCCGCCCGAACGGGTGTCGCGCGCTAGGGGGCGAGCTGGATGAGGACCCGGCCGACCGCGCCGGAACTCCCCGCTCCGCTCGTCCCGTCGGCCGTGTTCCCGCTGGTGGCGCCGGTGTCCGCCTCGGCGTCGTCGGTGTGCCAGCCCTTGCGGGAGCCGTCCACGCGCCAGGTGTGCCCCGCGTACGAGACCCGCTCCACCCGGAACGCCGCGGCGTGCGCGACCGCCCAGTGGGCCAGCTCCCAGCCGCGCTGTACCGCGCCGTCCTCGCCGTCGGCCCCGGCGCGCGCGGGCGTGCGCACCGGCACGCTGAGTTCACGCCCCTCGCCCTTGTCCGGGACCACTCCCGCGCCGAACGCGCGGGCCAGCTCGGCGCGCACCTGCGCCGGGTCGCCCGGGCGGGTGTCCTTGGCGATGGTGCAGGTCAGGGAGGCGGGGCTGCGGCCCGTGAGCGCGGCCGTGAGCAGCGCCGCGTCCGGCTCGTGCTTGGCGTACGCCTGCGGGAAGCCGCTGCGCTGGACCCGCTGCGCGGCCACGGTCAGCGGCAGCCGCGAGTAGCCGGGCACCTCCGCCAGGCGCTGGTAGAACTTCCCGGCCGAGTAGACCGGGTCCATGATCTGCTGCACGCTGCCCCAGCCCTGTGAGGGCCGCTGCTGGAAGAGCCCGAGGGAGTCGCGGTCGCCGTGCGTGATGTTGCGCAGGCCCGACTCCTGGAGCGCGGTGGCCAGCGCGATGGTCACCGCCCGCTCGGGCATCCCGTGCGAGGTGCCGACCGCGGAGATCGTCGCCGCGTTCTCGGCCTGCTCGGGGCTGAGCCGGAAGGTGTCGTCCCCGGACCCCACGGTGCACCTCGGCGCCCCGGGGCCCCCGCTGAGGTACTGCACCACCAGATAGCCGGCCACGGCGAGCAGCACGACGGCCGCGGCCACGAAACGGAAGAGACGGCCGCGCCGTGCGGGTCGTGCGGGAGTGCGGGGCTGGGACACGGGGACCACCGTACTGGAGGGTGGGGCGAGGACCCCGGGGCCGGGCGCCACATGGGGGCCCATGGACGCCCCGGCCCAGGTCGGGGCGGGCGCGCTAGGGTCGGTGCCATGGCAGACAGCGCACTCGACCTGACTCTGGACGGCCCCGCGCTCACCGCGTGGCTCGTCGACTTCCCGTCCGAGAGCGGAACGGAGAAGCCGCYCGCGGACGCGATCGAGGCGGCGCTGCGGACGCTGCCGCATCTGACCGTGGACCGCCACGGCAACAACGTCGTCGCGCGCACGAACCTGGGGCGCGCCGAGCGGGTCGTCCTCGCCGGGCACATCGACACCGTCCCGATCGCCGGCAACGTGCCCTCGCGCCTCGACGAGAACGGCGTCCTGTGGGGCTGCGGCACCTCGGACATGAAGTCCGGCGTGGCCGTGCAGCTGCGCATCGCGGCGACCGTCCCCGCGCCCAACCGCGACCTGACCTTCGTCTTCTACGACAACGAGGAGGTCGCGGCGCACCTCAACGGGCTCGGGCACGTCGCCGAGGCGCACCCCGACTGGATCGAGGGCGACTTCGCGGTGCTCCTGGAGCCCTCCGACGCCCAGGTCGAGGGCGGCTGCCAGGGCACCCTGCGGGTCATCCTGCACACGGCGGGGGAGCGGGCCCACTCCGCGCGCGCCTGGATGGGCTCCAACGCCATCCACGCCGCCGCCCCGGTCCTGGCCAGGCTCGCCGCGTACGAGCCGCGCCGGCCGGTGATCGACGGGCTGGAGTACCACGAGGGCCTGAACGCGGTACGGATCGAGGGCGGCGTCGCCAACAACGTCATCCCCGACGCGTGCGCGGTCACCGTCAACTACCGGTACGCCCCGGACCGCACCCCCGAGGAGGCGCTGGCCCACGTCCGCGAGGTCTTCGCGGACTGCGGTGTCACGGAGTTCACCGTCGACGACCACTCCGGCGCGGCCCTGCCCGGGCTCTCACACCCGGCCGCCGCGGCCTTCATGGCGGCGGTCGGCGGCACCCCGCAGCCCAAGTTCGGCTGGACCGACGTCTCCCGCTTCGGCGAGCTCGGCGTCCCGGCCGTCAATTACGGCCCCGGCGACGCCCTGTACGCGCACAAGCGCGACGAACACGTGGCCGTCGACCGGATCACCCACTGCGAACGGCGACTTCACGCCTGGCTGACCGCCTGAATTTCATCATTCGTCACGTAAGTCGTCCTACCCTGGCCGGACGCGTCATATGACTTGAGTCAGCGGAAGGGAGCACGCAATGGCCTATCCCGAGGGAGAGTTTCCGGGCGAACAGCGGCTGGAGCAGCGGCTCGGGCCGGTGCTGCGCCGCCGCGAGCAGGTGAAGCCCGGAACCACCGACCAGCGGCTCCTGGACACCGAGGGCGACTCGGAGTGGGTGCACACCGACCCCTGGCGGGTGATGCGCATCCAGTCCGAGTTCGTCGAGGGCTTCGGCGCCCTCGCCGAACTGCCCAGCGCCATCAGCGTCTTCGGCTCGGCCCGCACCCCGGTGGACTCGCTGGAGTACGAGGCGGGCGTGCGCATCGGCCAGGCGCTGGTCGAGGCGGGCTTCGCGGTGATCACCGGCGGCGGGCCGGGGGCGATGGAGGCGGCGAACCGGGGGGCGCGCGAGGCGCGCGGCGTCTCGGTCGGTCTCGGTATCGAGCTCCCCTTCGAGCAGGGGCTCAATCCGCACGTCGACATCGGCGTCAACTTCCGCTACTTCTTCGTCCGCAAGACGATGTTCGTGAAGTACGCGCAGGGCTTCGTCGTGCTCCCCGGCGGCCTCGGCACGCTGGACGAGCTCTTCGAGGCGCTCACGCTCGTCCAGACCGGCAAGGTGACCCGCTTCCCGATCGTCCTGTTCGGCTCCGAGTACTGGACCGGCCTGGTCGACTGGCTCCGCGACACGGTCGTCGCGGGCGGCAAGGCCTCCGAGAGCGACCTGCTGCTCTTCCACGTCACCGACAGCGTGGAGGAGGCGGTGGCACTGGTGACGAAGGAGGTGGGGCGGTAGGCCCCGCCGGGCGGAGCCCGGTCAGGCCAGTCCGCGCCGGGCGACGGCCGGCGGACGGTGGCCCGCGATGGACGCCACCATGTCCAGCACCTGACGCGTCTCCGCGACCTCGTGCACCCGGTACACCCGTGCCCCCAGCCACGCCGACACCGCCGTCGTCGCCAGGGTCCCGATCAGCCGCTCCTTGACCGGCCGGTCCAGCGTCTCCCCGACGAAGTCCTTGTTGGAGAGGGAGACCAGGACCGGCCACCCGGTCGCCGTCATCTCCCCGAGCCGCCGGGTCGCCTCCAGGCTGTGGCGGGTGTTCTTGCCGAAGTCATGACCGGGATCGATCATGATCCCGTCCCGCCGCACCCCGAGCGCGACCGCCCGCTCCGCGAGCCCGACGGTGACGCGGAGGATGTCCTCCACCACGTCCTCGTACGCGGTCCGGTGCGGCCGGGTGCGCGGCTCGACGCCGCCCGCGTGCGTACACACCAGACCCGCGCCGTAGCGCGCCGCGACCTCCGCGAGCTTGGGGTCGACGCCGCCCCACGCGTCGTTCAGCACGTCCGCGCCCGCCTCGCAGACCGCCTCCCCGACGTCATGGCGCCAGGTGTCGACGCTGATCACCACGTCCGGATGGCGCCGCCGCACCTCGGCCACGAAGCCGACCGTGCGCCGCGCCTCCTCCTCGGCCGTGACCTCCTCGCCGGGGCCCGCCTTGACCCCGCCGATGTCGACGATGGCGGCCCCCTGGGACACCGCCTCCTCCACGCGGGCCAGCGCGGGCTCGTCGTGGAAGGTCGCGCCCTGGTCGTAGAAGGAGTCCGGGGTCCGGTTGACGATCGCCATGATCACCGGCTCGTACGCGTCGAACTCGCGCCGTCCCAGCCGCAGCATCCGCTGTTTCCTCCTCGGGTAAGACGCCCGTGACCTCTGGTTCCGTGTCCGGTGGGCCGGGCCTGTGCCGCCCGACAGACCCTAACTCCCAGCTCCGCATGGCACGATCGGACCCGACGGTTTCCGGCTGGCGGGGAGAGGCTTCGCGCGTGTTCTGGTTCTTGCTGATCGCCATGGTCGTGGTGGTCGCCGCGGTGACGCTGGCCGTGGTGGGCGGCGGCGACGACGCCGTACTGCCCGAGACGGGCTCCGAGCGGCTCGCCGACCCGCTGCCCGAGGACCGCCCGGTGGAGCGCGCGGACATCGACGCCCTGCGGCTCCCGGTGGCCGCGCGCGGCTACCGCATGGCCGAGGTCGACGACGTGCTGAGCCGCCTCGCCGCGGAGCTCGCCGAGCGCGACGCCCGCATCGCCGGCCTCCAGCAGGCGCTCAGCGCCGCCCACACCCGCCGTGACGAGGAGCCCCGCAAGTGAGTGCCGCCATCCCCGGACCCGACGGCCGGCCGCGCTGCCCGTGGGGGCTGTCCACCGCGGACTACGTGGCCTACCACGACACCGAGTGGGGCCGGCCGGTCCACGGCGACGACGCCCTCTACGAACGGCTGTGCCTGGAGGCCTTCCAGTCGGGGCTGTCGTGGATCACCATCCTGCGCCGCCGGGAGGGCTTCCGCCGCGCCTTCGCGGGCTTCCGTATCGCCGAGGTGGCCGCGTTCACGGACGAGGACGCGGCGCGGCTGCTGACCGACGAAACGATCATCCGCAACCGCGCCAAGATCGACGCGACCCTCGCCAACGCGCGCGTACTGGCCGACTGGGCCCCCGGTGAACTCGACGAGCTGATCTGGTCGTACGCCCCGGACCCCGCCACCCGCCCGGCTC
>NZ_JBJHPC010000014.1:0-35160 GCF_045257485.1 Streptomyces sp. YS-3
GCGCCCACCCCGCCCAGCGCAGCATACGTGCCGCTCCCACCGGGGTGCCGGCACCCCTGCTGACCGTGACCTGGAACAGCAGCACCAGGACGGTGTCCAGGATCAGCAGCCCCGACACCAGCAGCGCGGGCGCGTCGGTGCCGGTGACGATCCACAGCGGCAGACCGACCGTCAGCAGCGGGTGGTACAGCTCCAGAGCGCCGCACACCAGCGCGACCGCCACATAGCGCACGTCCCGCAGCGCGGCGCTGCGCAGCACCCCGCCCGGCGCATCGGCGGCAGCGGCGGCCCGGGGCCCGGGGCCCGCGGACAGCCGCATCCCCAGCAGCACGGCGACGGAGACCAACTGCAGCGCGGCGTTGGCCAGGACCGTGGCGTACAGGGCGGTCGACGTGCCGGCCGCGATGGCGGCTCCGGCCAGCGCGGCGCCGCCGAGGAAGCCCAGGTTGAACAGGCTGCGCATTTGCGCGCTCACCCTGACCCGCTCCCCCTCGCCCACCAGCGCGTCGGTGAGCGACGCCTGGAGCGCGCCCGCCGAGGTCTCCAGGACCGCGATGGCGCAGGCGACCGCGAGGAACGCGGCGAAGCCGTCGACCAGGCAGTACGCGGTGAAGCCGACGGCCGCGAGGAGGAAGTTGACGGTGAGCACCCGGCCCGCGCCGAGCCGGTCCGCGAGTCGGCCGATGGGCACGGTGCAGACCAGACCGCAGAGCCCGGCGACCGACAGGGCCAGGCCCACGCGCTGGGCGGGGATGCCGATGGTCCGGGTGAAGAACACGGCGCTGGAGGTGAGGAACACCCCGAGCCCCAGGGACTGGATGAGCGTGAGGACGCCCAGTCTGCGCGCGTTCCCGGCGGCCGGGAGGATCTCTTGGAACCAGGCCTGCAGCACGCCGTACCGGCGTGCCTCAGCCATGCGCCTCAGCTGCCTCGGCCCGCTCGGTCCGCAGCCCGTACACCTCCATCGCGGTGTGCACGGCGGCGCGCACCCCGGCGGCGCTCCGCCCTCGGAACCGGAAGATCCCACAGCCCTCGTCATAGCTGCCGGGCCCGGTCATGATCTGGCCGATCTCGGGCAGCTCCTCGTGGTAGACCTCGGGGACGGCCGACGCGGGCGAGGTGCGCGCGAGGACCCGTCCGGGCAGCTCGCGCGGCGTGGGATAGATGAGCCAGCCGCCGGCCGGCGGCTCGACCGGTTCGAACGGCTGCCACAGCGGGGGCAGGCCCAGGGCCGCCCGGAACGCCTCGGCGAACAGGTCGATGCCGTAGAGGTCGACGTGCAGGAACGGCACCTGCGCACCGCCCGGTCGCAGCCCGACCTCCAGGAACACCAGCTCGCCGCCCGGACGCCGGATCGCCTCCAGGTGGAACGCGCCGTCGCGCAGCCCGAGCGCCCGCAGACAGCGGTCGGCGAACGTGGTGAGCTCATCGCGCTCGGGGCCCGGGTCGAGCAGGACCGAGCCGAGCGGGCGGCCGTGGGCGTAGTCCAGGCAGGTGTGGACGTACTGGGAAGCGGTGACGAAGTGGAGGCGGCCGGAGCGGCGGACGCCGTCGACGTGGAAGATGTCCCCGTCGACGTACTCCTCGCACTCGTACGCCTCGGGGTCTATGCCCTGGAGCGCGTCGCGCAGTTCGCCGGCGCTGTGGACGACCGTGACTCCGTGGGAGCCCGCCGCCGCGCGCGGCTTGAGGACCAGGGGCAGACCGCCGAGGGCGTCGACGACCGCCTCCGCCGAGGGCGCGTCGTCAAGGCTGCGGAACCGGGGCACCCGCAGTCCGGCCGCGCCGACCGCGCTCTTCATGGCGGGCTTGTCCTTGAACCGCTCGACGAGCTCAAGATCGTAGCCGCCGGGGACACCGAGTGCGGCCGAGAGCCGGGCGGCCGTCAGGATGTCGTACTCGGACTGGCCGAAGACGGCCTGGGGCGTGCCGTGCCGGTCCGCGATCTCCCGTACGAGGGGCAGCAGGTCGTCGTGGGCGAGGCTGTCGCGCACATGGACCTCGGTCGCCCCTTCCTGGTCGAGCGCGGGCAGCCCGCCGGGCGTGGTGAGGTACACCATCCGGCAGGGGTGGCCGTCGAGGAAGCGGTGGTATTCGCCGAACTCGTCGCCGGAGCGGTTGAGGACGACGTACAGCGGTGTGGTCCGGTCGGTCACGCGTCCGCTCCCGGTCGCAGGGTGTCGGGCAGGCAGGCGTCGAGATCGGCGGCGCTGACCCGGCCGAAGCCGGGCGCGGGCCGGTCCCGGTGGGCCGGGGTCCTGGCGAGGAAGGCCGCCGCGCGAGGCTCTCCGGCGCCGCCGAGGCGCTGCCAGACGAGCTCGGCGAGGTCCGGCATCACCGGGAACGCCAGCAGGGACAGGCCCTTGAGCCACCAGTAGGCACCGTCCTCGGCCGCGTGGGCGACCGCGTCGTCGGCGCACCAGCGGTCGAGTGCCGCGACCGCGCGCCGCGTCGAGACACGGGCGCCGTCGAGCGCCGCGGACTGCTCGGCGAGCAGGGACTCCAGGAGGTCGGCGACGGCCGGGGCGGGCGCCTGCGGCGGCCCCTCGGGCAGTCGGCTCCAGGCGGCGTCGATCCGCTTGCCGAGGTTGTCGGCAAGCGTGGCGTTCGCGGTGTGGAGGAAGTCCGCCGTCTCGAAGCTCGCCGCCCCGGACTCCAGATCGGCCCCGGCGAGGTAGTACCGGACGGTGTCCACGCCGATGGCGGGCGACGCGGCGATGTCCGCCGCCCAGATGGCGTGCCGGGCGCTGGTGGAGAACTTCCGCCCGGCCAGTTGGTAGAAGTGGTTGATCAGGCACCGGTCGTACGGCTTCATGTCGCCGTGCAGCAGGCTGGTGCCGACGATCGACACCAGGGTGGGGATCACGTTGTCGATCCCCAGGGTGGTGATGGTGGTGACCCCGGAGTCCGGGTCGAAGGCGTTCACGCCGGTGCCGGAGAGCCGGCCGTGGACGGCGCCGGCGAGGCGCGCGAACATGAAGATCCCGGCGTACGGGAAGAGGGCGCGCGGCACATCCGGCTCGGCCGGGGGCAGCGGAAGCCCCCACCTCTGCGGGGCGCTCAGCCGTACGGTCAGGCCGTCGCGCTCCAGGAAGCGCGCCACGGTGGCCCGGTAGCGGTCGTCGACGCCAAGGTCCACGAGCGTGCTGTCCAGGAGGTCGCGGTCCGGCAGCCGCAGGAAGAGGCTGGAGATCTCCCGCCAGGTCAGCGGCCCCTCGTCGAGCAGGGGGCGCGGCTCGACGACCGACTCGGGCAGGAAGTGCGCACTGCACTCCTCGCAGAAGTAACTGGCGATGCCCGCACCGCACTCGGGGCAGCGGCCCTGGAGCCAGCCGCCCACCACCCAGCGGTCCGACGCCGTGCAGTGGGGGACGCGCTCAGTGCGCGTGAGCACCGCGCCCCGGGCCGTCAGCCGCTCGATCGAGGCGGCGACCTCCTGCTCGAACTGCTCCCGCCAGGGCTGCTGGTCGGGGACGATGAACGCGTCGACGCCGATGCGCAGCGCGGCCAGGTCGTCCTGAATGCGCTGTCCGTAGCGGGCGGCGACCTCGCCGGGTGTGGAGTCCTCGGCGTGCGCCCTGAGCGTCACGTACGACTCGTACACATCGCTGCCGGTGATCACCAACGGCAGGTCGCCCCGGACCCGCAGATGCCTTGCGATCATGTCCGACCACAGGAAGGGGCCGCCGATGTGGCCCAGGTGCAGGGGGCCGTTGGGCGTGGCCTCGGGCGGCACCAGGAGGTAGTGCCGCGGGGTGTGCGTGTCCCCGGTCAGCAGGCTCATGTTCGCGTTCTCCCGTCGAGCAGGTTCAGTGCGTCCTCGGCCATGGCCGGGGCAAGTCGGTAACCGGAGCCGGAGCCGCCGATGGCCATGACGACGTCGTCGCCGCCGACGGTGTCGACGACCGGCAGATGGCCAGGGGTGAAGCAGTCGCTGAAGACCCGGCCGCCGAGCAGATGCGGCAGGAATCCCGGCACGTGCCGGGCGAGCAGGGCTCGGGCGAGTTCCCGGTCGCGGGCGTCGATGGCGAGCGGTTCGTCGGGGCCGCGGTCCCAGTCCGGCGAGGTGATGCTGAAGATCCAGTGGCCGCCGGGGCGGTGGGGCAGCAGGAAGGCGTCGGCGTCCTCCAGGACGAGTGCCGGGGCGCCCGGCGGGGGCGGCGTCATGATGTGGAACGCCACCACCTTCTTGACCCGGGCCCCGCGCTCGCGGGCCGCCGAGGCCACCGGGCCGTCGAGGACCCAGGGGCCGGGCGCGAGGACCGCCTTGGCGGCGGTGATCCGGCTGCCGTCGGCGGCGACCAGTTCGACGCGCCCGCCCGTACGGCGTACGTCGGTGACCCGGAAGCCTTCCAGGAGGGTGTTGTCCGGGCGGCCGAGGACCTCGTCGAGAAGCCGGTCGGTGAGCCACTGCGGCTGACCCGCCATCATGGGGGCGCTGGCCAACAGGACTTCGTCGCCGCCATAGGCGAGCCCGGGGAACGTCCGGTCCAGCAAGGCCCGCTCCTCCGCGGTGACCGGGCGGGTGCAGCCGCCGTCGGCCATGGTCGCGTCGAGCGCGGCCGTGTTCTCGCGCGCCACCAGCCAGCGGACGTCGACCGGCGCGCGTCCGGCGTCCCCGAGTTCGGCGGCGAGCTCGTCGAAGAGCGCGGTGCTGCGGGCGGCCAGGGCGCGCTGGGCCGGGTTGTGCCCCGTGGGCGTATCGAACCCGGCCGAGAGACGGGTCGCGCCCGCCCCCCGTCCGGCATGCGTGATCACGGCGACGCGGCGGCCCGGGTCCCGTCGCACGGCGTAGTACGCGGTGAGGGCGCCGACCGCGCCCGCGCCGACGACGGCGAGGTCGTAGTGCGGCGCCTCACCGGTCCCGGTGGTGCGCTCACTCATCGGGCGCCGACCACCAGAAGGAGTAGATGACCAGCTCCTCGCCCTGGTCGGCGAACATCTCGTGGACGGCCTGCGAGGCGAAACCCACCAGGGAACCGGGCCCGACGAGCGACCGTTCGCCGTCCACCTCCAGGGTGCCGGATCCGGCGTGGACCAACCAGATCTCCTGGACCGCGTGCTGGTCGGGCGAGCTGGTCCCGCCCGGCGGCACCGTGAAGCGGGCCGCCTTGAACGGCACGCCGGGGAAGACCGAGCGGGCGAAGTCCGCCTCGGCGACAATCACCCCGTCGGGTTCCACCTCGGTCGGACCGAAGGGGACCAAGGCGCCGACCGCCTCGGGCTGGAACTGCGCGACCTGGCGAGCGGTCATACCGGATACCTCGTCTCACCGAGCATGCTGTTGAGGATGACCGCGCTGCGCCAGGCGAGCAGGCTGAGATTGGGATCGGCGACGCCCCAGGCGTGCCGGGCGCCGTTCTGGAGATAGATCCGGTTCTCCGCAGGACCGTCCCAGGCGACCGAGAAGTCGTCGCCGACGACGAGCATCCCGTCGTCCCGCCGCAGCCGCGCGTCCAGCGGAGCCATGAAGTCCGGCAGCGCGTAGCCGTATCCGGTGCTCAGGATCACGATGTCGGCGGCGAGCACGGCGGGTGCGTCCGGGCCCGAGGACTCGACGACGAGCTTCCACTCGTCGGGGCCACCCTCGATCGCGGTGACCGCGCTGTCCGCCAGGAAGCGCAGCCTGCCCGGGTTGTTCTCGATGAACTCGTCGCGGTAGCTCAACCGGTAGATGTCCTGGAGGACTTGGAGGTCGATGCCGTCGCTGGTGTACTTCTGCCGCTCCAGGAGCCGCGCCTTGTGGTCGGCGGGCAGCGCGTGGAAGCGGCGTACGTAGTCGGGCGTGTAAAGGTCATTGGCGAACGGCGAGTCGTCCATCGGCAGGAACGACGAGCGCCGGCTCACCCAGGTGACGCTCTCGGGCGCCCCGCCGGACGCCACGTGGCGCACGATCTCCGCGCCGCTCTGGCCGCCGCCGACCACGACGACCCGCCGCCCGGTCACCTCGGGGGCCCGCAGCAGGAACTCCCCGGAGTGGAAGACGGTGGGCCCGAGGAAGGGGCGGAACGGCTCGGGGACGGACGGGGTGAGCCCAGTACCCAGCACGAGATGACGCGCCGTCACTTCGCGTTCGCCGGTGCGGAGGTGGAAGGCCCCCTCGCGGAAGTCCACGCTGGATACGTCCGCCCCGAACGTCAGGCTCGGCAGCCGGCCGGCGACCCACTGGAGGTACTGGTTGAACTCGGCACGCAGGACCGCCGGGAAGTCCGCGGCCAGGAACCGGTAGAGCCGGCCCTCACTGGCGAGGAACGACAGGAACGAGAAGGGACTGGTCGGATCGACCAGCGTCACCAGGTCCTTGAGCAGCGAGACCTGGAGGGTGGCCTCGGGCAGCAGCAGTCCGGGGTGCCAGGAGAAGCTCTCACGGCGTTCCAGGTGGGCGCCGCGCAGCCCTTCGACCGGGTGCGCGAGCGCTGCGAGGCTCATGTTCGCGGGGCCGACGCCGACAGCCGCGTAGTCGAGTATGTGTGTGTTCATGGTGGGATCCGCCGGGTCAGGCCGGGACGACGAGGTCGCCGAGCGCCTGCCAGCGGTCGAGGGCGCCCTGCGGCGAGTCGGCGGTGAACAGGGCGTGGCCGAGGCGCGAGCGGCAGTCCTCGACGCCCGGGATGGTCTCACCCGGCGCGAAGTACACGGCTGTCTCGGTGACTTCGGGCAGCGCCTCCAGCTCCGCCCACCCGTTGAGCTCCCGGTACGAGGAGCGGCCCGCGGCGGAGAAGAAGCGGATGCCGGCGCTCTCCGCCTGCGGCTGCGCGAAGGCGCCGGCTGCCTCCAGGTCGACGCCGAGCGCGGTGGCGACGGCCACCCTGGGCAGGCTGACGCCGGTCACGAGCCGCAGCAGCTCCACGATCCGGTCGCCCGGCAGCCGGGCGCCGATCTCGATGAGCACCGGACCGTCGGCGGCCAGACGCAGTTCGCAGTGGAAGGGACCGCTGGTGATGCCGACGGCGCGGACGACATCACCGACGTACGCCTCGACGCTCTTCAGGGTGGCGTCGTCGACGAGGGCCGGGGTGAGGTGGCCCAGCTCCACGAAGTCGGGCTCGGGGCCGAGCAGCGTGCGGCTGAGGGCGACGACGGTGATCTCGCCGCTGTCCAGGACATAGCCGTCGGCGCTGAACTCGGGGCCCTGGACGTACTCTTCGACGAGTACCCGGTGCTCATGCAGCTTGCCCATGTCGGGCTCCGGGTCGGTCACGAGCCGCTGGAACGCGGCGGTGAGCTGGTCGAGGTCGTCAGCGCGGCTGACGTGGATGCTGCCGGAGCAGGCGACCGGCTTCAGCACACAGGGGAAGCCGACCAGTTCGGCCGCGGCGCGCAGTTCGGCGTCGGTGGTCGCCTGGGCGAAGCGCGGAGTGCGCAGCCCGGCCTCCGCCACGGCGGCCCGCATGACGCTCTTGTCCCGGACCCGGTCGACGGTCGCCACGGGCAGGCCGGGCAGGTCCAGTGCCGCGGCGACGCGCGCGGTCGCGGTCACATAGATGTCGGAGCCCGGCAGCACCGCCTCGAACGGCTCGGCCCGGTGCAGTTCGAGCACGGCCGCTTCGAGGGCGGCCTGGTCGTTGGTCTCCACCGTCAGCACCGAGTCGGCCGCCGCGCGCACGGCGTCGGAGAGCCGGCGGTCGCCGGAGTCGGCGGTGGCGACGACGACCCGCAGTCCCATCTCGGCCGCGACGCCGATCAGGGTGGCGCCCCCGGAGGAGGCGGGTTCGACCACGAGGACGCGGGCAGGACGAAGTGCATCTGTGTGCGGCAAAGCGAAATCCCCCGGGCAGCGCTGTATGGACCGGACACGTGGTCGCGATCCTGATCGTGATCTTTCTATCCGGGCGTCTCGGTCCCGGTCAATGGATCACCGCAAAAATATCTGCGAGAACGAACCGGAGCCGCACATTTTCCGGAACGAGAGCCCTGTCAGCGCCTGTTCGGGTCCTGGAAGAGGCGGAACGCCGTCAGGAAGGTGCGCGGTGGCGGGACGTCCGGCTCGGCTGGTTCCGGCGTCGGCGGGCGGGGCACAGCTGTCGGCGCCGGTTGCTGCCGGTTGCTGCCGGTTGCCGCCGGTGACTGCCGGTCGTCCCGGCGAGGGCTTCGTCCTGCTGCTTCGCGCCAAACGGGAAGGCCAGGACTGCTACGTCCTTCCCCGTGGCGATCGATATCCCGGTGAGCCGCTCGACGCGGGTCAGCGCGGGTATGCCTGGCACGAGTGGGTCGTCAAGTGCATGGGCTGCGTTACGCCCAACGACCCTGCTCTTAGGGCCGAGTCACACCGTGTCGGGCTGAACT
Organism: Streptomyces sp. YS-3; assembly: GCF_045257485.1. Classification (NCBI taxonomy): domain Bacteria; kingdom Bacillati; phylum Actinomycetota; class Actinomycetes; order Kitasatosporales; family Streptomycetaceae; genus Streptomyces; species Streptomyces sp. YS-3. The sequence continues at coordinate 8,287 of NZ_JBJHPC010000014.1, forward strand.
CAGTCACACGAACGACGGCCACCGATCGGCCGCCCACTCCCGCCAGTCCGCCCAACCTGGAGGTGGGCCGGGGACGCCGCAGCCTTCCAGCTCCGCCGCGTCGGGCTCCTCGAAGTGGGCCCGCCCGTGCAGGATGTCGGCCTCGGTCATCGGGAACGTCTCCGCCGGGGCGTTCGCCCAGCGGTGGGCAATCCGCCGGCGTTGGGTCTCATCGTTCACCGGCAAATAGACCATACGGAAGCTCGCGCCCTCGACTTCGGCGAGCCACCGGATCGCGGACCGCTCGTCCCGGGACCAACAGCCGTAGTCCACCACCACGTTCGTGCCCAGTCTGACCGCCTCCAAGGCGAGCCAGAGCATGCGCCCCTCCAACACATCGCGCTTCCCGTCCGCCTCTGCCATGCCGAACAGCGGGATCATCCAGTCGTCGGGCGTCAGGCGAAGCGCGCCGTGCTCCTCGGCGAGCTGCCGAGCCTTGGTGGTCTTTCCGGCCCCTGGTAGGCCGACCATCAGAAACAACGTGGTCACACCCAGATCGTGTCAGGGAAGCCGGGCGGACGACCAGCGTTTTATCGACCTGAGCAAGGCCTGAGCCACAGGCGGACTGACGCCGCGGGGACCGTGCCGAGGAAGACGCAGGGGATCTCCTCTTAGCGCCTGGCCGTCACTCGCGGATCTGAGCCTGAGCGTTCATGGTGGGACGCGCGTCCGCGCTCTCCGTGTCCAGGCCCGCGAGAAGGCGCAGCCCGTCCTCGGCGGAGGTGCCGGCAGCCGCTGACAGCACCAGCAGCTCCATGCCTGCTTCGTCGGGCAGTGCGAAGTTCTCCTGGTGCAGTTCCAGCAGTCCGACCAGGGGGTGCCGGTATGTCTTGTGACCATGGGTGCGGGCGCGCACGTCCGCGCGGGCCCAGAGGCGGCGGAAGCGCTCGCTGGCCATCGCCAGCTCGCCGATGAGCGAGGCCAGACGGGGGTCCTCGGGGTGTTTGCCGGCGGCCAGGCGCAGGTGCCCGACCACGTCGAGGGTGCAGTTGTCCCAGTCCGCGTAAAGGCCGCCCTCGGCCTCCTCGAGAAAGAGGTGCCGGGCGATGTTCAGGCCTGGCATCGGCCGGCCGAAGAGGAGCCTGGCGAGGCGGTTCCCGGCGAGCGCGTCCAGGCGGTGGTTCATGATCAGCGCGGGTGCGTCGATGACCAGGTCGAGGACGCGCAGCACCTCGGGCCGGACCCGGCCGCCCGGCGCCTTCGCGCGGGGTCGGCGCTGCCGGGCGAGCCGGTACAGGTGCCCGTGTTCGGTCTCGTCGAGGCCGAGGACGCGGGCGAGAGCGTCGAGAACCTGCTCGGAGGGCTGGGTCGCGCGGCCCTGCTCCAGGCGTACGTAGTAGTCGACGCTGACTCCGGACAGGTGTGCGACCTCTTCGCGGCGCAGCCCTTCGACCCGGCGGCGGCTGTCGGTGGGGATACCGACAGACCCCGGGTCGACTCGGGAACGCCTGGTCCTCAAGAAGCCCGCAAGATCGTCCATGCCCCCAGTATGGCCTCGCTGACGCGCGTGAAGGTGGCCCTGCTGGTACCAGGAAGTCCCGTCCGACGGAAGAGGCGCCCCTGAACGCCCAGCGCCGCGGCGCCCAGGATCGACGGCATCCGATCCGAAGGAGTTGCCATGAAAACGCTGATCGTCTACGCCCACCCGGAGCCGAAGTCGCTGAACAGCTCGCTGAAGGACCTCGCGGTGGCCACGTTGGAGGGTGCTGGCCACGAGGTGCGGGTGAGTGATCTGTACGCGATGAACTGGAAGGCGGTCGTGGACGCCGCGGACTACGGTCCCCACGCCTCAAGCCCGCTGAAGGTCGCCCTGGATTCGGGCCGGGCCTTCGACGCTGGGACGCTCACCCCGGACGTCCTTGCCGAGCAGGACAAGCTGCTGTGGGCCGACACGGTCATCTTCCAGTTCCCGCTGTGGTGGTACGCGATGCCCGCGATCCTCAAGGGCTGGGTGGACCGGGTGTTCACCTACCGCTTCGCGTATGGCGTCGGCGAGCACAGCGACACCAAGTACGGCGAGCGCTTCGGTGAAGGCACCCTCGCGGGCAAGCGGGCTCTGCTCTCGGTGACCGCCGGCGGCCCGGAGTCTCACTACGCCGCTCGCGGGATCAACGGGCCCATCGACGATCTGCTGTTCCCCATCCAGCACGGCATCCTGTATTACCCGGGCATCGACGTGCTGCCGCCGTTCGTGCTGTACGGCACCGACCGGATGACCGTTGAGGAGTACCCGGACGTCGCCAAGGCCTGGGAGCAGCGCCTGCTCACGCTGGAGTCGACGGAACCGATCGCGTTCCGGAAGCAGAACTTCGGTGACTACGAGATCCCCTCCCTTCACCTGAAGGAGGGTCTGGAGCCTGCGGGCCGCACGGGTTTTGGGCTGCACGTGCGCGGCTGACCGCAGACGGCGGAACGGTCATTGGTGAGAGGGGGCAGGGCGTCATCCTGGTGTGCGCCGGGGGGTGTCCCGCTGGACGAGACTCCAGCGGGACGCCCCCGGGCCGAGGCGGTTGCCATTTGTCAACGACTGTTAGCGGAAGCCTCGTTCGAGGTGGTAACTGCAGCTGGATCGGTGGAACGTTGGGGCACCGCAGCGCCACCCACCGGCTTGGACCTCGCCAGCCACAGGCCGGTGAACACGGCGGTGACCAGCGTGATGGCGCCGGCTGCGACGAAGGCGCTGTTGAGTCCGGCCTCGAAGGAGGCGCCGCCGGATTGCCGGGTGCGGACGATGGCTCCGAGTACCGCCACACCGAGCACCGCGCCGATCTGCCGGGTGGTGCTGCTGATGCCCGAGGCGAGGCCGCCTTCCTGCGGGCTGACTGCTTGGATGGCGGCTCCCGTCAATGGGGACAGGGTCAGGGCGAAGCCGATGCCGACGACTCCCAGCCGCCACCACACGTTCCCGTAACCGGTGTCGGCGTGCACCGTGCCGAGCGCCAGCAATCCCCCTCCGGCCAAGGCCAGGCCGATGGTGACCACGATGCGGAAGCCGTACCGGGCGGCGAGCCGACCCGCGTACGGGCTGACGATCACCATGGCGAGGGAGACGGGGAGGGTCTGCAGGCCGGCGCGCAGGATCGAACTGCCCTGGACGTACACGAAGAACTGGGAGAAGAAGAACGACGAACCCATGAGCGCGAACCCCACCACGACCATGGCGGTGTTGGACACGGTGAACAGCCGCTGCCGGAACAGCCGCAGCGGCAGCATCGGAGCGGAACGACGCGCTTCGACCGCGACGAAGGCGGCGAGGAGGAGCGCCGCGGCGGCGAAACTTCCCAGGATCACCGGCGACGTCCAGCCGCGCGCACCACCCTCGATCAGCCCGTACGTCAACGTCCCCACCCCCAGAACGGACAACACCTTCCCCGGGATGTCGATCGCGGGGGCGCTCGGATTGCGAGCCTCTTCAAGGCTGCGCAGACCGACCACCAGAAGAACCACACCTATGGGCAGATTGACCAGGAAGATGGCGGGCCAGCCGAAGGCCTCTGTCAGCACGCCGCCGGCCACGGGGCCTGCGGCCAGACCGAGTCCGCTGAATCCGGCCCACAGGCCGATCGCCTTGACGCGTTCTTGTGGCACGGGATAGGCGGCGGCGAGCAGGGCCAGGGAGGCAGGACTCAGCGCTGCGGCGCCGATGCCCTGCAGCACCCTGCCGGCGACCAGCCAGCCGACCGAGGGCGCGAGGCTGCACAGCACCGACGCGGCGGTGAACACCACCACGCCGGTCAGGTACACCCGTTTGCGGCCGAACCGGTCGGCGAAGATACCGCCGGACAGCAGCAGCATGGCGACCAATAGCACGTACGCGTCGACGATCCATTGCAGACCGGTCAGTTGAGTGTGCAGCCGATGCTGCATATCGGGCAGCGCCGCTCCGACAATCGTGTTGTCGAGCAGGACCATGAACTGACCTAGGCAGGTCACCGTGAGCAGGACGGCCCGGTTTGATCGACTGCCTACGGCCGCCGCATGCGATGCAGCCACGGGGATTCCTCTCAATCGTTCGTCGCACCCGGCCGCGGTCGACGCGGGTGGCGAGACATCCGAGCGCTCTAAAGCAGTCGGCGACTGCGTTAGGGGACTGTACGGACGATCGCCTCACAAACGCAAGCGCCGACTGCGTTAAGGTGGGGGCATGAACGAGCGACAGCGGGTCCGGCGGCCCGGCGGGCGTAGCGCCCGCGTCGGTGCGGAGGTGCATCAGGCCGTCACCGACCTGATCAGCGAGCGCGGTTACGGCAACTTCACCGTCGGCGAGGTCGCAGCCCGCGCGGGCGTGGCCGACAGCAGCATCTACCGCCGATGGGGCAGCCTGGAAACCCTGCTCACCGACGTGGCGCTGACCCGCCTCAACGCGCGGTCACCGATGCCCGACACCGGAAGCCTCGCCGGTGACCTGCGCACTTACGCGGCCCAAGTCGCCCGCGAGATCACCGGACCTGACGGCCCGGCGGTGCTGCACCTGGCCGTCGCCCTGTCCAGCTGCGGCCAGCAGGGCCTGCAGGCACGTGACGACCTCCGCGCCGAACGCACCCGGCAACTGCAGTCCATGCTCGACCGCGCCCGCGAACGCGGCGAGCAGGCACCCGACGCGTTCGACGTTCTGGACCACATTCTGGCCCCGATGTATATCCGCGTCCTGTTCGGCGTGGGCCCGCTCACCCCGGACTACATCGACGGGCTGGTCGACCGGTTGCTGTGACTTCAACGCCCTTGGGGCCAACGCTGGAACGCGGCACGAGGGCTCCGTGAGGCGCGAGTGCCGCAGAGCCGGAAACGTTTACCCCGTACGTCTACGACGGCGGCCAGCATCTGCGGCGCCCAATTGCCCAGCCTGCCACTCCCCCGGCCCTGGCGGGGCCCGTACTCTCCGGGCGCCCTGGGCGGGGAGAGGACTGGGCCCGCGGGCCCGAAGGCCAGGCCCATAGCGGAGCGGGCGGCCACCGCCGCGCCGGTCAACGCCAGGCGTGTGTTGATGAATCCCATGGACCCCCCATGGTTGGTGAAAGCGGACGCGAACCGTCCGCTCCCCGTACCGTGCGGCATCCGACCTGCCCCGTAGAGAGGCATCCCCTACGGACCCCGAGGAGGTTTCCCCCCTTGCGGCCCGGGGGTTCACTCCATGTCCCAGCAGAGCGGCCGACGGGCATGATCCACCCATGACTTCACGGCGAACGAAAATCCGGATTCTGGCTGGTGTGGCGGTCCTCGGCAGCGCATCCACCCTGGCGGCTCCGCTCTCGGCGGCAGCCGACTCCCACAGCGAGCGGGCACGAGGTGGGGATGTCGTCTCCGTCGAGCAAACGGCCGACCTCACAGCGCAGGAAGTGGTCACGGAACTCCGGGGAAACCTCGACTCGTCCCAGGTCCGCTACGGCGTGACCGCGTATCGGGTCACCTACCGCACCACAAACAGCGCGGGCGCCCCCACGACCGCGAGCCAGCTCGTCGTCCTGCCCAAGAACGGGACGCGTCACCTGACCACCGTCTCCTGGCTGCACGGCACCACCGTTTACCGCAAGGACGTCGCCTCGCAGGATCCGAAATCGACCGACCGGCTCACCGCCCTGCTGTTCGCCTCGACCGGGCGGGCCGTTTCGGCGCCCGACTACGTGGGCCTCGGAACGGGCGAAGGCTTCCACCCCTACGGCGACCCTCGGGCCACCGTCGCGGCCTCGGTGGACGGCCTGCGCGCGGCCCGGACCTTAGCCCATCGCAACGGCCGCGAGCTGAAGCGAAAGGTGCAGGTCAGCGGGTTCTCGCAGGGCGGCCCCGCGACCATGCTGGTCGGCCGGGCGCTCCAGCAGGAGGGCGCGGACCGCTACTTCCGGCTGGGGGCACTCGCCCCAGTCAGCGGCCCCTACAACCTCTCGGCCTTCGAGGCCGCCGCAGCCGACGACAAGATCGCAAAATCCGGCATCTACCTCGCTTACTTCGTCACCGCCTGGAACAAGATGTACGGCCTCTACACGTCACCCGGCGATGTCTTTCTCGCGCCCTACGCCGACGAGGTGGAGGGTCTCTTCGACGGCTATCACACCACCAAGCAGATCGTCGACACACTCCCGGCGGCCTCCAAGGACCTGTTCACCGAGGACTTCCTGAACAAGATCCGCAAGCCCGACGGTGTACTGAAGGACAAGCTGCGCCCGATGGACAACACGTGTGACTGGCAGCCGAACGTACCGGTGGAGATCTTCCACGGCCGGGGCGACAAGGACGTCGACTTCCGTCACGCGACGTACTGCGCCGACCAGTTGACGAGGAACGGCGCTGCTCCCCGGCTGACCGATGTCGGCGACTACGACCACAACGGATCGCTGCAACAGGCCCTGCCCCGGATCGTCAGGTTCTTCGACGACTCGGCGAAGACCGACTGAAACGCGCCACCGGCAATGACTGGTCGAGCGGAGGGGGCAACCATGTGACCATGACGTGCCAAGGCCTGGTGGTGTACACCGTCTGCGCGCACACGCGCCCTGGCCGTGACGGGCCACCAGACCCCGGCACCCTTCATCAGATCAGGGGGCTAGCCGAACTTGACGAACGTCGGGAACGGGGCAGCGTAGTCGTCCGATTGCCGGGACCCGAGGAATCTGCTGGATGAGGTGCAGCTGCTGTTGGTGTACAGGCGGGCATCGGAGTCGGTGTCGTTGGTCGCCTGGCGGGCGCCGCCCGGGACAGCAAGGCACGGGCCGGTCGGGGTCGAGCCAAGGAACGTCTCGGCTCCTGTGTCGGCACGGGTGTAGAAGAACGTCCCCTCCGCCGCCTGCGCCGGTGTGGCCATACCGGTCACCGCCATCAGCACCGCCGCACCAGTGATCGCGGCGATCCTTGCCGAACGCCTCAGTGCGTACATGGCCCACGCTCCTCTCCTCGATTGGTCCGCCGGCCCACGAAGTCCGCCACCGGCCGCACAAGCGTCCCGCGCTTCCCCGAGCAGGAGAATCCCCCATAGGAGGGGCATAACTCCCAAACAGTCGAACAACCGAACAAGCGAGCAACCGGTGGCAGCCCATCAGGTTCTTCCCGTGCCTCATTTTTACTGATGGCATCGGCCGACAGGGCGCCGCGGAGCGGGTACCGGTCGGGGTAACCCAGACGGCGCAGGCACCGTTGAACCCAGCATGACCCCGACGATGATGAGGCAGGCTCCCTACGTCGGCGCCCGGCGAAGCCGCGCCGAAACGATTCCCCAACCAGCACTGGAGCCGATCTTCACCCAGCTCGCCCGGCAGTGGGCAGCCCACGGCCGTCTCGTCCCCGGACAGGCGGATGAGGAATGGACGGCCCTCACCCGCCACTACCCCTGGCCCAGCCGCTGACCGGGCGACCCGACCCGCCTTCCACGAGGCGTTTCTCACCCGTGGATGCGCTCTCAACCTCCTGGCGGCAGCCTGTCCCCTACTCCGACAGCATCGGAACCCAGTGAGTCATCACCTGGCTCAGGCGTTGCCGGTGGTCAGCGATCCAATCGTCCGGCGGGACGAGCGGCACCCGTACGGTGACCATGGACCCCGACTCATCCTCGACGACCACCTCCGGGCAGCCGCGCTCGCCATCGAGCTGGATGGAAATGGACGGTCCCCTGTCCCACTCCATCCAAGCGGTGTCCTCGCCGGCGTCCAGCCTGTCCAACGAGTCCGCCCAGCTCTCAAGCTTCGAGGCGGAAAGCACCAAGTCGATACGGCCGGACACGAACGGTGTCCTGACCACGATCTCGGCCTCCAGTCCGGCGCTCCATCCGGGATCCCGCCCCAGAACGTTGACGGTGACACTGTTGCCCTCGTCATCAGCGAGGGAGATGAGCTCCCTCGGAGCAATCTCACCCATGACTGCCCCTTCAACCGCGCACACCGAGAGAGTGTCACCCTGTCCGGAGTGCATTCGCCACCCCATTTCGATCGGGGCCCTCAGGAGGCGGTTGTCTCGGCGGGGCGTTTGGTGACGGTCCTTCCGAGCCTGTCAGGGCAGGCGGTGTATCCGCTGGCTGGGTCGGGCGGTTCAATGCGGGAATGAACGATTCTCTGTGGGGTCGGCTCTCGGCCGAGGGGCAGCGGGAGGTAGACCGCCTGATGGCAGCCGGTCGCAACGTGCAGGCCATCATGGCGATGCGCGAGTACGCCGACGGCCCGAAGCCGGAGATCCCTGAGTGCATGGACCTCCTCGACTGGCGTTTCACGATCTTGCGTGAAGCGTCCGACGAGGGGTGAAGCCGACAAGGACAGGAGGGCGGCACGCCGTAGGTCCCTCCTGCGCTCGTACGCATCGGTCAATCCTGGGTGCTTCGTGTCTAACACGCGTGCCAGAGCACACCGTGACGGTGGCGTACCGGAGGGATATCTACATCGTCAAGGTCGTGGCCGGCGTGGTGCAGTCCGCGGATCCGCTGGGCTTCGAGTCGCCCCTGAAGCCGGGCTCGGCGTTCGGCCGTAGCGATCTCGGCGGAGAATGTTGAGTCCTTTCTGCAGGAGAGCGCCATTGGCTGCCAGGAGGTGATCCGACGCAATGATTTCGTCGGAGCGGGGCGACGGCCGTCGCGGGCGGCCTGGGCCAATTCGGCATGTGGGTAACGCAGGTCGTAGAGGAAGAGGGACTCCGACGCGCCGTCTCGGACGCGGAGTCGCCAGGGAGTCGTGCGAACAGTCCTGGACATCGAGAGCCTCCGTATGGCCCTCTGGGGTCTCCAGAGGTACCTACGGCGGGTGCGAAGTGGACAACACGGCTCAGCCCCTCCTCGGTGAAAGATCTACCAGCAGCACAGTAGTCGCGCAGACGAGTACGACCGAGTTTTTTGCTTGCCCCGTCGTCAGGTGACATGGACTGCGGTGCTCAGCTTCGACGTTGAACGGTCGGCAAGCCGTCCACGACAAATTTCACCGATGCCGGCCCGGCCCTCTCAGAGCTATGCGCGGCCAGGTGTTGCCGTCGCGGCCGGAAGGGTGAAGCCGTTGAAGAGGTCGTCCAGGGCACGTTGCGTGGCGCGGGCCGGGGTGGCGCGGATGGCGAGGTCGCGGGCGGCGACCGCGACGGGGTGGGTGAGGGTGGCGATACGGCCGGCGCGGCGGGCGCGGATGCGGATGGCGTCGGTACGCGCGTGGCGGGCTTGGCTGTAGGTGGCCAAGGCGGCCGGTATGTCGTCCCCGTCCAGCAGGTGCGCGAGCACGACGGCGTCCTCGATGGCCTGGCAGCCACCCTGGCCGAGGTTGGGGGTCATAGCGTGGGCGGCGTCGCCGAGCCAGACGAGTCGGCCCTGGTGGTAGCAGGGGAGGGCGACGGCCAGATCGTACAGATCGTGCTGGAGTACGGCCGACGGGACGATCCGCTCCAGCAGCGCCGGGATGGGGGCGTGCCAGGTGCCGAAACGGCGCAGGAGTTCGGCGCGGGGGTCGGCCCGCTTGTACCCCTCGGGTACGACGGCGGTGGCGTAGACGTAGATCCGGCCGTCCGCCAGCGGGACCACACCGAAACGCTCGCCGCGGCCCCAGGTCTCGGCGGCGGCCAGCTCGGGGAGGCCGTCGGCGGGCAGTACGGTGCGCCAGGCGGTCTCCCCGCTGTAGTGCAGGCCGGGGTGGGCGGGGAAGTGCTGGCGGCGGAGGACGCTGTGGATGCCGTCGGCGGCGATCACGACGTCGGCTGTGAGGTCTCCGGCCGGGGTGTGGAGGACGGGGCTGCCGTGGGCGTCGTCGACGGCGGTGACGGGAGTGCCGTAGCGGATCGTGCCTTCTGGGAGCGCGGCGGTCAGACGGGCCGCGAGTGCCGGACGGTAGACGGCGAGCGGGGGCCGGCCGTACCGGACCGCCACCGCGGCGGTATCAGCGCGGTTCAGCCAGTCTCCGCCGGGGCGCCGCAGACCCATTGCGGCCGGAACGGCGTGGCCGGCGACGCTGGTGGCATCGAAGCCGACGGCGTCGAAGGCGCGCAGGGCGTTGGGGGCCAGGATGATGCCGGCACCGGCCGCGGACGGCCCGGGCGCCCGCTCGCACACCGTGACCCGCCAGCCGCGCCGGTGCAGGGCCACCGCCGCCGTCAGCCCGCCTATCCCCGCACCCACCACGACCGCATGACGCAGAGCCCTCACCATGGCGCGCCCTCCTCACCCTCAGATCCTCTACATCCGTAGAGGCAGTGCCATCACTCTACAGCTGTAGAGTGATGGCATGTCCACCCCTGATCGCAGAACCCTGATCGCGGACACCGCGATCGGTCTCGTGGCTGCCGCAGGCCTGCGCGGGCTGACTCACCGGGCAGTCGATGCCGCGGCGCAGCTGCCCACGGGCAGCACCTCGTACTACTTCCGTACGAGGACGGCGCTGATCGGTGCCTGCTACCAACGGCTCGCCGAGTTGGACCTCGGCGACTTCGACGGCGACGACCCGGCACCGCTGCCGGACCGGGATGCGGTGGCGGCAGCGCTCGCCGCGCTGCTGCACCGCTGGCTGACCACGGGGCGTGCCCGGCAGCTGGCTCGCTTCGAGCTGAGCCTGGAGGCGGCCCGTAACCCTGAACTGGAGACTGAGTTCCACCGGGCGGGCCTCGGTGCGCGGGCCCGGGTCGCCGGAATTCTCGACGGGCTGGGGGCGGATCGGCCCGAGGAGTCCGCCGAGCTTCTGGTGGGCTGGACCGACGGCCTCCTCTATGACCGCCTCGCGGGCGCCCTCGCCCGGTCCAGGCCGACCCCGGACTTGGCCGAGCTGACAGCCATCACCCGCCGCATGGTGGATGCGGCTTTGGCGTAGATGGTGTGTTGAGGGGGGGATGGGACATCACGGCCCTACGACGAATCAGACTTCCGCAACCTCGTCCTTCGACGGCGCGAACTCCGTGATCGCCTACGGCAGGGCGGAGAGGTCGCCTCCATCCCGCGTGCCGAGCAGGAGATATTCGTTCCGGCACGACGAGGAGGAGATGTTCGTACTGTTCTGAGCCTGCGGATCCTGCAATCCGCCCTGGTCTACGTACACACCTTCAGGCGCCAGGACATCCTCGGCGAACCCGAGCGGGGTTGCTGACGGAGTCAGCCGCCGTGGGCGCGGCGGTAGCGTCCAGTAGGCGGTCCGGTCTGCGTCGGCGAGGCGGCGGACCGCTTCGCGCAGGGTGACGCCCGAAATGCGGTCGATGCGCGGCAACACGCAAAGCCGTCCGTAGAACTCGCCCCCCACTGGCTGACCAGATCACTCAGTGCATTCGCGGTCCAGGCGTCGAGAAGCTGCGGCTGCGGCCTGCCAAGACCGCGGCGGGCCCCGCGCTGTGGCGGGGCTGTCGCGCGGCAGCCCGGCGCCCGGGCAGGGGGTCAGTCGGTTGAGAGAGCTTCGAGGAGGTCGCCGACCTGCGGGTCCGGCAGGGCGCGGGCGACATCGGCCTGAGCGACCATGCCGACCAGGTCGTGTCCGTCGATGACGGGCAGTCGGCGCACCTTGTGTTCTGCCATGGTGCGCAGGATCTCCGAGGCGTCGTCATCGGCGCCGATGGTCACTGCCTCGCCCTGCGCCAGTTCGCCTGCCTTCGTCTGAGCCGGGTCCTTGCCCGCGCCCAGGACCTTTACCACAATGTCGCGGTCGGTGAGCATGCCCTTGAGCTTGTTGTCGGTCCCGCAGATCGGCAGCGCGCCCACACCCAGTGTGGCCATCTTCTGCGCCGCCAGCAGTACCGTCTCCTCGGCACCGATGCACTCGGTTCCAGCGGTCATGATTTCTCGCGCGGTCGTCACGTGCGGTCTCCAGTCTCCAAAGGCGGGTGGGGGTGAGCCGGCCAGGACTTCGCCGTACCGGGCCGGCCCACTCCTCCTTCGTACGCCTGCCCGAGCAGCACACCAAGAAGCCACGACGTGAACGGCCTCCCTGTCATCCCATTGCCACCCACCTAACGGAACCGCTCTCAACCGCTCCACGCTGGCGGACCGGACCCTGCATGCGCCAGCCACCACGAGGCCGTGAATGGCGCCGCACGAGCAGCTGAATGGCACACGGGCAGCAAGGCCATCCCATTCAGCAGGGTCCTGGTGGCCACTCCGCTCCCCGACAGGCGAACCCGCGGCCTGCGCCGCCCGTGCCGTGCCGTGAGGAGCAGCTGCCCCCTATTTTTCAGCGGTGGCTCTGCGGGGTGCACATGGGCGACATGGTGCGGCGGGCGGTGGCAACGTGAGGGTCGTGTGGGCGAGCCATGACATGGCGAAGCCCCGCGCGGTGGCGGGGCTTTTGTGTCCGGGCGGGGTGTGAGGCGGCGGCTGCCTGCCCGGACATCGCTCAGTATGGAACGCGCGGTCAGTTCTGGCGATACCAGATCTGGTCGGGATTGTTGTTGCAGGGCCACTGAATCATGTACGTACCGCGGCCCCCGCCGTTGAGGGAGCCAAGACACATACCGGAACCCCTGTTCCGAAGGTGGTCCATCAGGTTGCCGCTACTGTCACGGTAGTTGCGGTCGATGTACCAGTGCTGGTCGTCGTTGCCGTTGCAGTCCCACAGGATCGCGCCTGTACCTGCGGACCTGGAGCCGTTCTGAATGCCGAGGCAGCGACCTGAGTCGTTGGTCATGTTGTAGTACGTGCCCGACGAATCGGAGCCGACTCGGGAGAACACCCAGTGCTGATCGGGGTTGTTGTTACAAGCCCAGAGCATCGGACTCCCGCCGTTACCGCTGTATCCCCCATCGACCCCCAGACACCATCCGCTCTGGTTCATGAGCATGTTGTCGACTGCGGAGGCAGTGGGCGAGAGGGTGAACATCATGGTCAACGCAGCGAATAGTGCGCCTGCGGCGACTGAAACGCGCTTGAAGTTCCTCACGGAATGCGAACCTTCCTGATTTTTCCTGTCATCTCTGGTGAGATGAACTTGCAGGCCATAAAGACCGCTGCCTGCGTACAGGGGCATGTGCGTACCACTGGCACCCCGGCAGCGAAACCTAGAAGTGGCTCTTGGTGGGTGAAGCGGGCTCCGTCGCTGGTCGCCGCCCGAACCCTTTGGGCGGCGGGTCAGGTCTACGCGGGGCGGCCGACGAGCGTGGCCACAACGCACGGCAGTCCGCGCCCAGTTGGGGGATGGGCTGGGGTCGTGTGTCGGGCTTATGCCGTCAACGGCGAGTCACCGCGGCATCCCTGTCGGTCCCGGCCCAGCGGTGCTGCGAGTGGTTCAGATACTCGCGAGGAAATCTCGGACCGCGGTGGCGAAGCCCTCCGGGTCGGCCTGCTGGACGAAGTGGTCGGTGTCCAGGGCGCGGTAGATCGTCTCGGGGCGTCTGGAGCACATGGCCTGGGCCTGTTCGGTGGGCAGGACCTGGCTGCGCAGCCCGTGGATCAGGAGCGCCGGGCAGTCGGTGGCGAGCCACTGCTTCCAGTGGTCGCCGTGGACGAGGTTCTCGGAGTCGACGGTGTCCTGCGGGTGGAAGGGCAGTCGCCAGCCGGAGCCGTCGGGCAGTGGGCGCAACAGGGGGCCGAGGACAGTGGCCAGGGGGCCGCAGGAGGCTGCGAGTTCCTCGCGGGTGGCCGCGGTGTAGGGGAAGTTGAGCACGAAGGCGAGGGGGCTGGTGCCGTGGTCGGGGAGGTCGACGGCGGTGTCGACGATGATCAGGGCCTCGACCAGTTCTGGGCGTTCGCTGGCCAGGTGGAACGCGTTGAACGCGCCGAGGGAGTGGCCCAGGAAGACCGCACGACCGATGCCGAGGTGGTCGAGGAGGGTGAGAAGGTCGGCGACGTAGCCGGCGCGGGTGTATTCGGGAGCGCGGTCCGAGTCGCCGTGGCCGCGCTGGTCGGGCGCGATCACCCGCCACTCGGGCCCGAGCGCGGCAGCGAGGGCGGTGAAGGATGCTCCCTCGGAGAGGTGGCCGTGCAGAGCCACCAGAGGGCGGCCGGTTCCGCCGAAGTCGAGGTATGACAGGGTGCGGCCGTCGATCGTGAGGGCGGCACGGGTGGGCTGGACGGTCATGGCGTAAAACTCCGTTGATTCGGGGTGTCTGGGGGGTGCTTCCGTGAACGCCGTCCAGTTGAGTGCCTCGGTGGCTAGCGAGGTGGGGTGGAAGGAAGCTCACGCACTACGCCGGTCGTAGGCTCAGGCGTCAGGCGTCAGGCGCGGGCGGAGGCGAAGGCGCGCAGGTCCTCATTGAGGCGGTCCGCGTGGGTGGCGAACAGCCCGTGACCCGCGTACTCGTATACGTGCAGCTCCGCCCCCGGGATCAGGTCCGCCGCGCGGCGGCCGGTGAGGGCCAGGGGTGCGGAGGCGTCGTCCGATCCATGGATGACGAGGACCGGGCAGTCGATCTTCACCAGCTCCGGGACGAGGTTCAGGGAGGGCAGGATGTCCCCCAGGGCGCCCGCGGCGTGCGCCGTTGCCCCGTGGCAGCGGTCCACCATGTACGCCACATACGCGTCCGACACCTGCGGTCCGGGCAGATGGCGGGCGAAGAACGCGTTGGCGCCGTCCGCGAAAAACTTTGCCCGGTCCTGCCGGAAGGTCTTGTTGAATCCGCGGATCAGCTCCGGGTCCAGTCCCTGTGGGTGGTCCGCGGAGCGGGCCGGGCCCGGGGCGATTCCGCCGATGAGGGCCACGCGCTTCACCCGGTCGATACCGCGCAGGGTCAGATACCGAACCACCTCCACCGTGCCCATCGAATGCGCCGCCAAGGTGACGTCGCGCAGGTCCAGGTGGTCGAGCAACGAACCCAGATCCCGGGCGAGGGTGTCGAGGTCGAAGCCGCCCCAGACGTCCTCGGACCTGCCGTGTCCCCTGCGGTCGAAGCCCACGCAGCGGAACCCTTCGGCCGCCAGCGGCACCATCTGGTACTCCCACATCTCGGTACCGAAGTAGGAGCCGTTGACGAAGACGATGACAGGGCCGTCCGAGGGGCCGTAGTCGACGAAGTGGAGGCGGGCGCGGTCCGTGGCGGACTCGAAGTACGGCATGGCGGGGATTCTTTCAGGAAGTGGCTGTCGCGGGTTGTCCGGTGCGTGAGTCCTCAGGGGTGCAGTTCGAGGGTGATGTGCGGGGAGAGTGCGCGCAGGAAGTCGGGGGCGTCGAAGATGTGGCCTGCGGATGCGACGCCGACCGCGTGGGTGCGGCCGTCGAGGACGCGGTCGAGGGCTTCCACGACCAGGGGTGCGGTGACGGCGTAGATGTCCTGTCCGTGTGCGACGGCGCGGCGTTGGGTGTCGCCCGAGCGTATGACGGCGTCGATGAGGAACGTCTGGTCGGACCGGCCGCTCTCGTCGGCCGCGGCCGGCGCGGGTGTGTCGGGTGAGACGACGTCGCGGGCTGCCTGGGCCGTCATGTACGTGGTCACGTCCGGGATGGACAGGTGGCTGGGGATGGTCACCACATCGGCCATGGTGAACTCCCCGATCACCGGCTGTGATCCCATCGGCTCGGGGAAGGACCACTGCAGGGCGGGCGGGGCGTCGGTGCGCTGCTCCCACTGCCCGCCGGTGTAGCGGAGGCGGTAGTCGCCGCGCCGTTCCCGTGAGACCGCGCCGGACAGGCGGGTGCCGGCGGTGGGGTGCCAGTGGCTCAGTGCGTAGGCGACGTGCGCGGAGTCGGCCTGGGTCCAGTCGCCCATCGCCGCGGTGGCCAGCAGGTCGCCCAGACCGCCGAAGAAGGCCATCGCCGGGACGATGAGCGCTCCCGCCTGGCGAGCCCGGTCGGCGAAGTGGGCGAAGGTGTCGAGGTTGGCCTCGATCTCGGCCGCGACATCCAGATACGCGATCCCGGCCCGCAGGGCGGCCTCGATGACGGGCCCCGTCGTGGACGCGAACGGCCCGGCACAGTTGATCACGGCAGCCGTACCGGCCAGGGCCCGGTCGAGTGAGGCCGCGTCACCGGCGGACGCCACCCGCGCCTCCAGGCCCCCCTCGTGCGCCACTGCCTTCAGCTTGTCGCCGTCACGGCCGCTCAGCACAGGAACGTACCCGCGCTTGAGGAGCTCCGCCACGACGAACCGTCCGGTGTGCCCGTACGCACCGAAAACCGCCACCCGCTGGCCCGTACCCATGAGTTGCCCCCTGCATCCAATTGATCCGCAGCTACTCCGCAGCTACTCCGCGGCTGCTCCGCGTCGCTTCGCTGTGATCCGTTATGGACATCCTGCCGAGAAACGAGACCCCCCACGAGCGTCTGGAACGACACGCGTCATACACTTTCGGACATGCCTACCGTCGCACTGGCCGTCACCGACGGCATGCTGCATTTCGAACTGTCCATGGCGATCGAGGTGTTCGGCTCGGACCTGACCCACATCGTGGACCCCTGGTACGACTTCTCCCTCTGTGGACCGGGCGCCGTGCGAGTCGACCGCTTCCGCCTGGAAATGGACCACGGACTCGACTACCTTCCGCACGCGGACACCGTGATCGTTCCCGGCTGGGCCGACACGGATGTTGACCCGCCCGTGGAACTCCTCGACGCCGTGCGCGCGGCCCACTCGGCGGGCGCACGCGTGGTCTCCCTGTGCACAGGGGCATTCGTCCTGGCCGCCGCCGGCCTCCTGAACGGCAAACGCGCCACCACGCACTGGGGACACACCGCCGAACTCTCCCGCCGCCATCCCGACGTCACCGTGGACCCGGACGTCCTGTACGTCGACAACGGCGACGTGCTCACCTCCGCAGGCAAGGCCGCCGCCATGGACCTGTGCCTGCACCTCGTCCGCCTCGACCACGGCTCGGCGAACGCCAACAAGATCGCCCGTCGGCTGGTCGTTCCGCCACACCGCGACGGCGGACAGGCGCAGTTCATCTCCACCCCGGTCCCCGAGCCGGGCAACCACCCCCTCGCCGAGCTCTTCCCCTGGGTCCTCAAACGCTTGGGCGAGCCGCTTACCGTGGAAGACCTGGCCCGACAGGCACGGAT
Organism: Streptomyces sp. YS-3; assembly: GCF_045257485.1. Lineage (NCBI taxonomy): Bacteria > Bacillati > Actinomycetota > Actinomycetes > Kitasatosporales > Streptomycetaceae > Streptomyces > Streptomyces sp. YS-3. The sequence goes on from NZ_JBJHPC010000014.1 coordinate 25,173, forward strand.
GAGCTCGCGCCACCTGAGCCGTCACTTCAAATCACTCACCGGCACCACACCGCTGCAGTGGCTGCACACCCAACGTATCCGCCATGCCCAGGAACTCCTGGAGACCACCGACGACACCATCGACACCATCGCGACCACCACCGGCATGGGGACCTCCACCACCCTGCGCCGACACTTCCACCGAACCGTCGGCGTCCCCCCGGACACCTACCGCCGGACCTTCCGCTCCCACACCCATGCCGGGCCCGAACGCGACAGCAACAGGTGATACCACCCGCCTTCGAGCGCGTCCCAGCAACGCCGCAGGTTGCCTACGCCCAGTCGAGGACGGCGGGCTCTCCGTTGGCCGTCGAGACAGGTCGCCTCTGGCATCCGACGGCATCTCCGCCAACGCGCTAAACCCCGGCAGTGTCGCGACGGGACTGCAGCGGAACTCCACAACGCAACAGAAGAAGTCGCTCGACGCGGCCGAAGCCGCCGGAGTCTTCACGTACAAAACAGTCGAGCGGGGCACTGCCACCAGCATCGTCGCAACCATTGGCCCCAGAGTTTCGGCAGGTGCGATCCGCGCGGAAATCCCCTGCATCAGCAGTCAGTTGCACTTGCGTCCACGCAAGAAACCCAACCGCTCCAGGCCCCGCAGCGAGGGCACGGTCCAGAACTGCCACGGTCTGCCCGCAGGGTCGAGCTCAGCCGAGACCACGATGCGCAGCCCACAACGTTCCGGCACGGCCGGCTGCGGCGGTGACCAGAGCCGCCAGTTCTGGTTTGTCGGGGACGGGAAACGATACGTATGCGCCCCGACCACCGCCGACTGGCCGGCCATAGGCCTTTACGGCGAGGTGCCCGTCCGGGAGAAGTCTGATGTTGAGTGTGGTGAGTTGGAACGCTTCACCACGTCGAGTGTCTGTCCATCGGAGCGCCTGCGGGATCGTGACGTTGATCGCCAGAGCACTCACTTCCAGGTCGCTGCTCATGGATGGATGATCCCACGGGAGCCCCGCGCAGGCGGCGGGCGATGCAGGCGCTTGGCCGCGCTTCGATTCGCGCGCTGAAGCGCGTTGGAGAGTGTCGTGATTGCGGGGCGGGATGGCGAGGTTGTGCATGTGCGCGAAGGCTAGGTATGGCGTGGTGGAAGCCGTTGCCGAGGGGGGTGCTGATGCTCCCGGAGCACGTGAATAGCGCCCGTAGGCATCGACTGACAAGGCCCGGTAGGCGGCGGCCAGGAAGTGCTCCGTGGGCTTCGCAGTCGCCACGCTGGCCGAGTTCAACGCAATGATCGAACGCTGGGAGGAGGCGGACACCGCCCGGCGGATCGGGTCCCGTCGCCGCACCAACGGCAAAACAGCCAACTCAACCGCGGCCCTCACGCGACTCAGTCGCCCCTGCTTCGGTGGTGCCCGGTGGATGGTCGGAGCAGGGCGTTCGGCGAAGAGGACCGTAGCTCCGGCTGTCCGTGAGGCGGCCCGCAACCGCGCCTGCTCCGACAGCCTTGCAGTTCCGGGACACAAGTACGCGCCCGACCGGGCTGCGCTACCGCAGTTGCACCGCGCCCTGGCGTCTCGACCGCCACAGCGGATCCTGCGCCCGGACGAGGAGCGTCGCAGCGTCGCTACATGAAGCTGGACACGGTGTCGTGCGATCGCCGGTGGCGTCCCACCACGGGACGTGATCAAGGAACTCGCTGGTGATCCCTACCAAGTCGCCGTCCGGCTGTAGCTGGCTCCGGATGAGGCGGGGGTACGTCGGCAGGGGCTGCCGACGTGCAGATTTAGTCTGCACGGCAGACTTCCGCTATGACCCGTCACTCCTTTCGAGTTCCCCTGAGGCGTGCTGCCCGAGCTGACGGCGGCAGGTCCCCGATGAACGGATTCACCTACCCTGAGGTTGGTGCGACAGCGGGGGACGGCCCGCTACCTGCCGGATACCGACACCTTCGGTATCGCACCCGCCTCGGCTCTGGCCGACAGGTGTTCACCGCGGCGGGAGAAGGCGTCCTGACCTGGCGGATGCACCGGGCCGTCGGGGTGGACGTAACGGTGACCTCAGATCGGGCGGCGCCAGGAATTGCGGTGCGGGTGCTGCTGGGCAGAGGCAAGCTCGGACTTGCCGCCCCGTGCGAGGTGGTGTGGGCGACCGAAGAGCCGTCACTGGTCGGGTTTGCGTACGGTACTTTGCCTGGTCACCCTGAGTGTGGCGAAGAGGCGTTCCTGGTGGAACTGGACCAGAACGGGCAGGTCTGGTTTACCGTCACCGCCTTCAGCCGCCCAGCTCGCTGGTACACCCATGCCGTGTTCCCCCTGGTCCCGGTGTTCCAAAACCTCTACGTCCGCCGCTGCGGCCGAGTATTGGGAAGGCTGGCTACGCGCAGCGGCACGGGTTGACCAAATCGTCTTCGAGTACCGGGCGATGATCAATCTCCTCGGCGGGATCACCGTTCATCGTGGACCGGTCACACTGCTTGTGGTAACCGGCCGATCCAGCAAAATGCCCTCCTCGGTGCGGATGGCGATCCGGGCGCGTTCGCAGGCGCGCGGCTTGACCGTGTGGTTCGGATGGCTGGCGTTGACGAGGGTGAACCGCCGCAGCGAGACCCGGGCCGAAATGCGCCTCGATCGGGCTGGTCCACGAAGCGACGCTCGGGGCGGAAGCACAGCTCTACTTGTTGCGCCGTGCCTATTAGTGGATCACCCGCGGCAACGGTCGCACCATGTCAGGGGCCGCACCGCCCTGCCGCGCCAGGGGAGGGCGGGCTTGTCGGTTCCGGCCATCCTCCGGCATTCACGCGGTGGGGCTCCCCTGGCACGCCATGCTGGGAATCTGCCCGGCTGGACGAAGGAGACCCGATGGGTGATCACCGCAAGCCTGATCCGGATCTGGGCAAGGGGGAACCGCCGCCGGGCAATGGCGACGGGCAGGTACCGCCGCCCCCTCCTCCCTCCGGGACACGCAGGAAGTAGCACCGTGGTCGATGAGGAACGGCGCGCTCTCCTGATGGCTGCCGCAATGGACAAGCGGGGCGCGTGGCCTGCCGACTCTCCGTGGGTACGCGAGGCGTTCGCAGCTCGCCCACGGCACGAGTTCGCGCCGGACCGGCTGTGGCACTGGGACGGATACGCCTATGTCCCCGTGGACCGCAAGAGTGATCCGCAGCGGTGGACCGCCGAGGTCTACGCAGGCCTGGATGCCCCGGCCATCACCCAGGTCACCGACGGCGTTCCCAGTTCCAGCCTGTCCTGCCCGGCCATCATCGCGGACATGCTCGATTCGCTCATGCTGGAGCCCGGCCATCGGGTCCTTGAGCTCGGCACCGGTCAGGGTCTCAATGCCGCATTGCTGGACTGGCGGACTGGGCCCGGTCTGGTGACGAGCGTCGAGGTGGACCCTGACCTTGCGGTCGCCGCGCAGGACCGGCTGAAGGCCGCGAGCGCGCAAGTAGCGGTACAGCTCGGCGACGGTGCGGCGGGCTGGCCCGACGGCGCACCGTATGACCGCGTGGTGTCCACCTATGCGGTCGAGTCCGTGCCTTGGGTGTGGATCACGCAGACCCGGCCGGGGGGACGGATCGTCACGCCCTGGGGACGTCTGGGGCATGTCGCACTGACCGTCGCCGAAGATGGCGAGTCGGCAACCGGGTGGATGCAAGGGCTGGCCGCGTTCATGCCCAGCCGCACTGCCTCTCCTGCCCGGCGCGGTTGGCGGCAGGTCCGCGGTGACGGACCCCCCGACCACCAGAGCGCCCTCGGTTTCACTCCCGGACGACTCACCGACGCGAACGTGCTGTTCGCCTTGCGTGTCCGTCTTCCTGACGTGGAGGTATTCACCCGGACCGGCTACGACCACACTGTCACGGGATTCCTCCACGACGGACACTCCTCCTGGGCCACCGTCAACCAGAGCCAAGACGGCGTGGCCCATGCCCAGCAGGGAGGACCGCGCCGATTGGCCGACGAAGCGATGCGCGCGCTCGACCACTGGGCACAGCATGGCGAACCCTCGGTATACGACTTCGGCATGACCGTGCTTCCCGACTGCCAGTACATCTGGTGCGGGTCCCCCGACTCCGGTCCCTACTGTTGAGCTGGTCGACGGTCGGCTGAGGCCACAACTCGGCGGGTATTTCAGGCAGGGATTCCGGTGGCGGCCTCGAGTTGATCCTTCACATCCAGTCGGCCGCTCCCAAGCATCGCTGAGGGACAGTACCTGGTACCGCCGGATCAGCTCCAGACCGGGTTCCCGAAGAGTTGCGCCGCTTCGTGGACGAGCCGGCCTTCACGGACGAGGCGGAACCCCCGTCGTTCGATCTCTACGCGGTACGGCACGTCCACGACCTGCTGCCACTCACCCGCGACATCACTGAGCGTCTGACTCTGAACGCGTGGAACGGTCAATCGGCAAGGCTTGAGACATTGCGCTTGTTGGCAAGGAAGCGTGCCTTCTTCTCGCGATTTCCACACGTATTCATGTCGCACCATTTCCGTGTGCCGCCTCGGCTGGTGTCCAAGAAGGCGGCTCGACATGTGGGCGATGCACACAAGGAGATCTTACCCTCTCGCTCTCCCGCAAGGAGGCTGATCGCATCGCCGGCGATCACACTGAGTGCATCTTCTACAGCAGCAGAGCTCAGCCGCCATTTCCGCTCACCCTCGGGCGTCAAGATCACCGAGGCCAGACCCTGAGTGCTGCAGTCATTGATGACTTGGACAGCTGAAGAAGGAAGCGGGTCCTGGTTCGCAACGGCGGTAGCAGCTGCATGGATTGATTCCCTCAGCTCTCGAGCCCGGGCGAGCTGGGGCTGGGTGCACGAGTCGACCGCGAGTCCATGGACTGCCAACCAGTCCGCGAACCGGGAGGGCACAGGAATCCGCTCCACGGCTTCACCGTAACGCTCTGACAGGGTTCCCGTGAAGCTGGTCGCCAGCAGTTTACCCAGGCGAAACTCAGGGAAATAGACCGTAGCCACGGAACCACCTTAGCCGGTTGCCACCCGGAGCGCAAACATGTTAGAACCGTCCTAGGTGGTTCTGCGCCGACTCGGGAGCCTCCCGTCTCCCGGGTCCCCCAGGTCCTCTCAGGTCACAACAAGCGTCGACCACCGACCGGGACGGCTCGGCACGGATCGATCACTGCCGATACCGAAGAGCTCCTGGCACACCACCCCCACAGCCGGAGGTAGTTGACGATGGTGGATTTAGCAGTACTGCCGAGCTACGTAGCAGTGATCATGCTCTTTCTCGCTCCACCCGGGCCCGATATGGCCTACATGCTCGCAGTGGGACTTGAAGGTGGCCGCCTGTCCGCACTGAGGGCCATCCTCGGCATAGGGACGGGTATGGGCGTTTATGCCATCGCCGTCGTTGCCGGGATGGGGGAGATCGCCCGATCACACCCTTCGGTGCTTGATTCGGTGAGAATACTCGGCGCAGCTTATCTGCTTTGGTTGGCGTACGTGACAATGCGAAGTGCGCGTCGCGCGATCAACGGATACGAGGATCTCGCAACAGGGAGGTGGTATCTGCGCGGAGTCCTGGTCAGCCTGACGAATCCGAAAATAATTCTCTTTTACCTCGCGGTGCTACCACAGTTCATCGGGAGTGCAGAAAATCCCGAATTGCAGATGACCATCCTCGGTGCCATCAATATCCTGATGGAGGTAGTTCTTTACGGTTGCATTGGAGTTTTGGCAGGCTTTTTCCAAGCACGACTCATCGGCTCCACAAAAGCGACGGCTGTGCTGAATTACGCCGCGTGCGCCGTCTATCTTGTGCTGGCGACGGCAATAACCGGCGAAATCCTCCTGGCATAAGTCGGTGTTCAACACGGTCGGTTCGAGTAACCGCTTGGAGCAAGCAGAGGGCGGATGCCAGTCCGGGAAAGGTCAGGTAGTCGCCCGGGTTCCGGCCCTAACCGTGGTGCACGACCCCAGATAGCGAAGGAAACCGTCCCCTGTTGACGGCTGACCGCCCCGGAACAGCCAGCACTCAGCCACGAATTTGCATGGCGCCCCGCACAGAGGTTCACCGTCGTCGGCAGGCGGCTTGCTTGTTCAGCCAGTCCTGGGCTGCGTCCAGGACGGCATCCTGGTGGCGGGCCACCGGCCGGGGGTCCTTGATGACTTCCTCGTCCGGTCCAATCGCCTCCTCGTAGGTGCGGCCCGTGCGGTCCGCGTTCTTGACTTCGGTGACGTGAAGCATGGCCCCGTCGGACAGGCGGTGCGCGTCGTTGCCCGTGGGGACACCACGGGTCTGTTCCCCGAAGAACCGAGTGTCCGGACGTCCCCGGAAAGCCACGACGACGGCCTCCCCCGCACTGGCTGTCTGCCGACCAGTCAGCACAGCGACCGGCGGCCTGGGACGGCCCAGGGGCCGGCTGGCACCCCCGGCCTTCGGTTTGCCGTCCAGGTACGGGGCACCGTTCTTGATCGACCACACCAATTTCTTGCCGTCCGCATCGACGAACATACCCACCGTCCCGTCGCCCAGAATCGGCCCGACCACGGCGAGCACTGGCCACATGCCGCCACCGCTCTCCGGCCTCAGGTCCACCACCCAGCCGCAGGCTCCCGCCCGATCCGCCTTCGTCACAGCGTCCCGGCCCTGTCGTACGTATGCGTCGTACGTCTTCTGGGAACCGTTCACCCGAGGCAAGGAGAGGTACCCCACGCCGTTCGTCAGGGACCGTCCTTCCAGACCGCCGAACGAGGAAGTCGACGGCTCCATGCCTTCCTTGGCCTGACCCGGATCCCAGAAGATGCTGTGCCGGTCGCCCAGAGCCCTCAATGCCGACACGATCGCCCCGTAGGTGTCTGCAGGCTTCTGCGCCCCGCGAGCCTGCGAGAACGCCCTGCTTCGAAGGTTGTCCCAGTCGATCCGGTGACGGAGCAAAGAGTGCTCTTCCATGATGCTCAGCGCCTTCGACAAGTACGTCCGCGGCGCGGGCGCCATGTCGTCGGGAGCCGAGTCCGGCGCACCTGTCGTGCATCCCGTCGCTGCGACGACAACTCCGGCAAGTACAGCGCACGCTGGCAAGCGCAGTGAACCTCCCCGACCCATCCGTCTCCAGGCTCTCGTCACAGAACGCAACCCTAACGTTAACGATCAACGCTGACGAGCTCACGGATAGGGAACATGCACTCAGCTTGTTCTTGAGCCGCACTTACGAAGGGTCGAGGCACCCCTTGGTACCTGGATAGGTGTTAACGGCGGTCCATCATATGGAGTTTGCCGTTGTGGGACGCGAGGGCCGTTTTCGCCTTCCATTGCGCCGACGGAGCCGGAGAATACGCTCTGCCAGGATGGCCATTGCGCCTTTGACCACCGGCCGCTCCAACTGCCCAGTACCGACCAGTCCCCCTCGTCGTAGCGGGACGAGGAGAGCATGGGCTCGCCGCTGCCGGTGCGGTGGACGACTACCAAGCCGATCGCCCACTTCGGGGACATTCGGGCCGTCGATCGTCAGGCCCGGGGCGCGTTCGGTGCGCACGTCGGGCACTTGGGTGACCGCGCCCCACGGTCCGCTGCCCGAGTAGCCGGACATGTACACGGCTCCGTCAAGCCCAATATGCGCCATGTACAGCTTGTCCTTGAACACGGCCAGGGCCGGGGCGTGGTCGCTGGCTAGTAGACGATCTGCGCGGGTGGGGACCAGGTGCCGTTGTCCAGCACGCCCACATGACGGCGCGGTCGCCGGGGCGGATGTGCGCAGCGTAGAGCTTGCCGGCGTAGGAGGCGAGTGCCGGGGGTGAGGCGCTGGTTCGGTCCAGAGCGACGGGTGCGCTCGATGCGGTGGCGTTGCCGGAGCCGGAGAGGGTGACGTACTCCAGGGCACGGGGAAGGGAAGACCGGCCGCTCGCCGCTGTGGCGGATGCGCAGGGAGTGGTGGCCTTCGCCGTTGCATTCCCAGGTGTCGCGGCCACGGTTGTACAGCTGAGAGCTGCTCTGGTCGGTCTCCCAGTGGCGACGTGGAGGCACCCTTCTACCTCCGCGTCCGCGACAGCCCCGACGGATGCGACCACGACCGGCAGTTCGCCACACTGCACAAGGTCGGGGCACCAGAAGACCGCGGGCCCGCGCCCCTCACCGGCAACGTTCCACGACCACGACCGGCACCAGGCGCACGAAGCAGGGGCTGAACTCGACATAGAGACACGCCTGTTGTGTGATCTCGGGCTCCGGCCCGCGCCTGCCTCACGGCCACGACGACGAAGGCCCCTGCCTGTGACAGAACGAAGACATCGCAGCAGACCGCCTGTGACTCGGTGCGCGATACAAATACTTCAGACCACATGCACCACGCCACTTCTGGGGGAACACCATGAAGTACACCCGCAGCACCGCTCTCGCTGCCGTCGGCGTTGCCGCCGCGCTGTCGCTCACCGCCTGTGGCAGCGACGATTCCGCAAAGGAATCCTCCTCCAAGGGCCCCTCCTCCGCGTCCTCTTCGTCCTCGAACGCCGGCTCCAAGGCGGACAGCGGCTCAGGGTCCGACGGCTCGCAGGCGGGCAACGCGAACACGGGCTCGGGCGGGAACAACGGCGCAGAGGCAGCCACAAACGGTGCGTCGAAGAACGGCGGCAAGGCGAAGGCCGACGGCAAGGCCACGTTCTGCAAGACGGCGGACCTGGCCATCAGCGCCAAGAACGCCGCGCCGGACAACGTCTCGGGCAGGATCGACATCACCATGGTCAACCGGGGGTCGACCACCTGCTCGGCCACCGGCTTCGCCGGCGTCGACATCAAGGATGCCGACCACACGTCGAGCCCCATCGAGCGCGGCCACGCCCAGCCGCGAATCACCGTCCTCAAGCCCGGCGACGCCGCTGTCTTCAACCTTGCCTACGACATCAACACCACAGGCAAGAGCCTCGCGTCGCCGACCAACATCCTGGTGACGCCCCCCAATGAGACCCACACCATAACCCTGAAGTGGCCTGCTGGAGCGGGAAAGATCAAGGGCGCTTACACCGACGTGCAGGTCTACCCGACCCACACGACCAAGTAGGGGCGGTGAGGCGGTGACCCGAGGTACGGACGGTGACCGCATCGGCCGGAACGGAGATGTGACGGCCGGTGGACCGGACCGGGGCCGGGGCCGAAGCGTGGGCCGGGACCGGGGCGTGGGCCAGGACCGGGGCGTGGGCCGGTCCGCCGTGACTGTGGCCTGTTGACTCCTTTCCGCGCGAGTTCCGGGCGGGCATGCTCGTTGATCTGTGAACGGTACGCAGCGGACTCACCTCAGGATCTCTGCGTGGGGCGTGACCAGGAGGCCACGCGTGGAGCACTGGTGAGGACGGAACACCGGACCGGCGTCCGTTCATGCTTGGGGCAGGAGCGGGCGGTGGGCCATGGCGGCCTGTCGCGTCCAGTCGACCCGTGGGGGGCCGCCGGGGCAGAGCCGCAGCCCTCATGAAAGGGAGACAATCCCCGTGTCACTCAGGTCACTCAAGTCACGAAGATCACCCAGAACTCATCGCGCGCACGAGAGCAGATCGTCCACAACACAACTGCGCCGGGGCGGTGTGACCAGACGGCTGACCACCCTGGTTCTGCCCGGCACGATGGCGCTCGCGCTCGCCGGCGCCGGGCTGGTCGCACTCGCGCCACCGGCACTGGCCGCGACGACGGTCACCTTCGCCTACACCGGCGACGCTCAGCCCTTCATCGTGCCCGCCGGGGTGTACTCGATCAGTGTGGACGCCTTCGGTGCCCAGGGCCAGGACGGGCCCGCGGGCGGCAGCGCGGGCGGACTGGGCGGGGAGGCCCAGAGCCAGCTGTCGGTCACCCCGGGGCAGATGCTCCAGATCAACGTCGGCGGCTCGGGCGGCTACGGCGGCTCGGGCGCCGCAGGTAAGGGCACCGATCCGGACACCGACGGCGGCGCCGGAGGAGGCGCCTCAGATGTACGCCAGGGCGGCAACGGCCTGAGCGAGCGGCTGCTGGTGGCCGGTGGCGGCGGAGGCGGCGGTAACTGGATGGGCACCGCCGTCAGC
>NZ_JBJHPC010000131.1:0-14250 GCF_045257485.1 Streptomyces sp. YS-3
CACCCTGGCCCACCCCGACGCCCTGCCGGTCACCCCCGAGGGCATCCGGCTGACCCACCCTGGCCCACCCCGACGCCCTGCCGGTCACCCCCGAGGGCATCCGGCTGACCCACGGCAGCCGGGACACCTACTGCCTCGCGACCCCGGCCTACCGCAGGGCCGCCCGCCTCATCGCCGGCGCCCTCGCCGAACGCTACGGCGACCACCCCGCCCTGGCCCTGTGGCACGTGCACAACGAGTACGCGACGCTGTGCTGGTGCGAGCACACCGCAGCCGCCTTCCGCACCTGGCTGCGTACCCGCCACGGCTCCCTCGACGCCCTCAACGACGCCTGGGCCACGGCGTTCTGGAGCCAGCGCTACACCTCCTGGGAGCAGATCCAGCCGCCCCGCGCCACCCAGTGGCACAAGAACCCCGGTCAGGCACTGGACTTCCGGCGCTTCTGGTCGGACGAGGCGCTCGCCGCCTACCGCGAGCAGCGCGACGCCATCCGCGCCCACAGCGACCGCCCGGTGACGACCAACCTGATGGTCCCCGCCTACCAGAACCTGGACCTGTGGGCCTTCGGCCGCGAGGTGGACCTGGTCGCCATCGACCACTACCCCACCGCACCGGGCGTGGACGCCGCCGCGGACACCGCCTTCGGCGCCGACCGGGCCCGCTCCTTCGGCGGCGGCGCGCCCTGGCTGCTGATGGAACAGGGCACCAACACCGTCTACGCCACCGGCCGCGTCCTCGCCAAGGAGCCGGGCGACATACTCCGCCACACCCTGGGCCACATCGCCCGCGGTTCGGAGGGCGCCCTGTTCTTCCAGTGGCGCCAGTCCAGGGCGGGAGCCGAGCAGTGGCACTCGGCGATGGTTCCGCACGCCGGTCCGGACAGCCGTCTCTTCCGCGAGGTCACGGCGGTCGGAGAGGCCGTGGCCCGCCTGGGCGAACTGGCGGGTTCCACCGTCCGTACCGAGGTCGCCGTCCTGCACGACTCCGACGCCTGGTGGGCGCTGGAGGGCGACGGACTCCCGTCGGCCGGACTCGACTACCACGACACCCTGCGGCGCGCCCACCGGGCACTGTGGGACGCCGGTGCCACGGTCGACTTCGCCCACCCCGAACACGACCTGAGCCGCTACCGGCTCGTCCTCGCCCCGGCCCTGTTCCTGCTCACCGACGCGGGCGCCGCGAACCTGCGCCGCTACATCGCCGAGGGCGGAACGCTGCTGGTCCAGCACTTCAGCGGCGCGGTCGACGAGCGCCTGCACGCCCGGCTCGGCGGCTACCCGGCGGCGGCACTCGGCGAAGCCCTCGGCACCCGGGTCGAGGAGTACCGCCCCCTGCGGCAGGACGAGGAGGTCGCCCTCTCGGACGGCTCGCACGGCACCGTGTGGAGCGAATCCCTGCGTACGGAAGGCGCCGAGGCACTCGTCACGTACACCGAGGGCATGCTCGCCGGGCGGCCCGCGCTCACCCGCCACGCATTCGGCGCCGGGCAGGGCTGGTACCTCTCCACCCGCCTCGACGACACCGGCTACGCGGCCCTGGTCACCCGGCTGCTCACGGAAGCCGGGGTGGCTCCGGTGCTGCCGGGCCTGCCCTCCCGCGTCGAGGCCGTGGTCCGCCGGGCCCCGGACGGCCGCCGGTGGCACGTGCTGATCAACCACAGCACCGAATCCGTCGCCCTGCCCGAACCCGGGCACGACCTGCTGACCGATGGCACCCTCGCCGAACTGCCGCCCGGCGGCTGCGCGGTTCTGCGCGCGTACTGAACCCACCGGCGCCGAAGCACCCATCGACACGCGCCGCCGCAAGTCCTTACCCCACCGAGTTCGAAGGGCCCGCAGGACACCGACGGATCCCTGTCGGTCCGGGCCCGACTCAAGGACGCCCAAACCCCGTACGGCGAAAGGTACTTGCTCCCATGCCAGACCAGCGGACGGACAATGCCGTCACCAACCCCGTGATCCCCGGTTTCCATCCCGACCCCAGCATCTGCCGGGTGGGCGACGACTACTACCTCGTGTGCTCCAGCTTCGAGTACTTCCCCGGCGTGCCCGTCTTCCACAGCCGCGACCTGGTCCACTGGACCCAGATCGGCAACGTGCTCGACCGGCCGGGCCAACTGCGCCTCCCACCCGGCACGCCCTCGTCGGGCGGGATCTACGCACCCACCCTGCGCCACCACGACGGCCGCTTCTGGCTGATCGTCACCAATGTGGCCCGGGGTGAGGGCAACCTCCTGTTCTCCGCCACCGACCCCGCCGGACCGTGGTCCGAGCCCGTCCGACTGCCCGGTGTCCCGGGCATCGACCCGGACCTGGCCTGGGACGAGGACGGTGTCTGCTGGTGCACCGTCGCCGGGGTCTCCCAGGTCCGCCTCGACCCGCTGACCGGGGAGACCTCCGCCCCGCGGCGGCTGTGGTCCGGCACGCCCGGCGCCCTGGCCCCCGAAGCACCGCACCTCTACCGGATCGGCGCGTACTGGTACCTGCTCATCGCCGAGGGCGGCACGGAACGCGGCCACGGTGTGTCCATCGCCCGCGGGCCCACACCCTCGGGGCCGTTCGAACCGTGCCCGGCCAACCCGATCCTGACGCACCGCGGCACCGACCACCCCATCCAGAACACCGGCCACGCGGACCTGGTGCGGGCCCCCGACGGCTCGTGGCGGATGGTGCTGCTGGGAGTAAGGCCACGCGGTGGCACCCCCGGCTGGCACGTGCTCGGCCGGGAGACCTTCCTCGTACCGGTGGAGTGGGTGGACGGGTGGCCGGTCGTCGGTGACCTCTCCCCCGACCTGCCCGTACCCCCGTGGCCTCTCCGGCCCGGCCCGGAGGAGCCGGTCCGCGACGACTTCGACGACGCCGGACTCCAGCCCCGCTGGATCTCGCTCCGCGAGCGTCCCGAGGACCGGTGCACCACCAAGGAGCGGCCCGGGTGGCTGACCCTGCGCGCGGCCGGGAGCTCCCTCGACGACAACGACGCGGTGTTCGTCGGCCGCCGCCAGCAGCACCTGACCTGCCGCACGCGGGCGCTGATCGACCCCTCCGAGGGACGCGGCGGCCTCGCGGTCCGGCTGGACGAGCGGCACCACTACGAGATCGAGGCAGCCGCGGGAGAGGTGACGGTGTTCGCCCGTATCGGGCCGCTGCGCGCCGAGGTCGCCTGCCGGCCGGCAGCCGCCGGTCCGCTGGTCCTCGGCGTCGACGTCGCCCCGCAACCACCGCAGGACGCCCGGACCGGGCCCGATGTCCTCTCTTTCGGCGTGGTGGAGCCGGACGGCACGCTCAGCGTGCTCACCACGCTTGAGGGCCGGTATCTGTCCACCGAGGTGGCCGGCGGCTTCACCGGCCGGGTCATCGGCATGTACGCCAGCGCCGGGACCGTCCACTTCGACTGGTTCGACTACGAGCCGCTCCACACCTCCTGACCGATCGACACCGTGCGTCACCTAACCCCACGAAAGGGACGACACATGAACGACATACGACCGGCGGCGCATCCGGGCGGCCACAGCCCCGGACGCCTCGCCGCCCTGCTGCTGGCACTCGCCCTCATGCTGGGGCTGTCCGGCACCACCGCGCTGGCCGCGCCCGACCGCTCGCCGGAACCGGCAGGGGTCACCGTCAGGGTCCCGGCATCGCGCATGGACGCCGTCGCCGCGATGCAGCCCAGCTGGAACCTGGGCAACACCCTGGACGCCATTCCGGACGAGACCTCGTGGGGCAACCCGAAGGCCACCAAGAGCCTCTTCGACACCCTGCGCGCACAGGGCTTCCGCAGTATCCGCATCCCGGTGACCTGGACCGACCACCAGTCCGCCACCGCCCCGTACACCATCGACGCCGCGTTCATGAGCCGCGTGAGGCAGGTGGTCGACTGGGCCGTGGCCGACGGCCTCTACGTCGTGCTCAACGTCCACCACGACTCCTGGCAGTGGATCTCGAAGATGACCACGGACCACGACAAGGTGCTCGCACGGTTCAACGCCTCCTGGACCCAGATCGCCGCGGCGTTCAGGGACGAGCCGCGCTCCCTGCTCCTCGAAAGCGTCAACGAACCGGTCTTCGACAACGCCACGGAAGCGCAGAAGACCCAGTTCCTCAACGAGCTGAACGTCTCCTTTCACAAGATCGTCCGCGCGTCGGGCGGCAGGAACACCGACCGTCTGCTCGTTCTGCCCACCCAGGGAGGCAGCGGCACCCAGCCCCTCCTGGACGACCTGTCCACCACGATCAACTCGCTGCGCGACCGCAATCTGGTGGCCACCGTCCACTACTACAGCTGGTACCCGTTCAGCGTGAACATCGCGGGCGGCACCCGCTACGACGACGCCGCCCAGAAGGACCTCAACGACTCCTTCGCCCGCTTCCACAACACCTTCGTGGCCCGGGGCATCCCTGTCTACCTCGGCGAGTACGGCCTGCTCAGCTGGCCCGACTTCAATCACCCGGACCGCGTCGAGCGGGGCGAGGCCCTCAAGTACTACGAGCACCTGGGGTACATGGCACGGGCCGCCGGGGTGACCACCGCCCTGTGGGACCCGTTCGCCTACCTCAACCGCGAGACGCTCCGGTGGCGCGACCCCGCCCTCTTCAACTGGATCAAGTCGAGCTGGACCACCCGCTCGGGCACGGCCTCCTTCGACAAGGTGTTCGTACCGAAGTCCAGCGCGATCACCGCCGAAACCCTCACCCTCAACCTCAACGGCACCACCTTCCAGGGGCTGTGGCAGGGCGGCACCAGGCTGGTCGCGGGGCGGGACTACACCGTCTCCGACAACAGGCTCACCCTCACCGCCACCGCGGTCACGCGGCTGGTCGGCAACCGCGCCTACGGGGTCAACGCCACCCTCCAGGCCCGGTTCTCCAAGGGGCTGCCCTGGAACATCGACATCGTCACCTACGACACCCCGGCGCTGTCGAACGCCACCGGCACGACCGCTTCGTTCACCCTTCCCACCCAGTACCGGGGCGACGTGCTGGCGACCATGCACGCCACATACGCCGACGGCAGCAACGCCGGCCAGACCAGCTGGACCCCGTACCAGGAGTTCAACCAGGCCTTCTCGCCGGACTACCCCCACAGCACGATCATCCTGACCCCCGCCTTCCTGAACGCGCTGCGCGACGGCCAACCGGCGACGCTCGTCTTCCACTTCCACAGCGGCGCGATCGCCACGTACCACGTCACACGGACCGGAACCTCGGTGACCGGCACCGTCTCCTGACCACCCCGTCCTCGCCCCGGCCGCCGGCCTCCCGGCGGCCGGGCCTCTCACCTCCCGAGGTCCCCACGCATGTTCCCGCTGCCCCCTCGCGTCCTGTTCGGCGCCGCCTACTACCCGGAGTACCAGCGCCACGAACGGCTCAAGGAAGACCTGGACCTGATGGCACAGGCGCGTTTCACCGTCATCAGGGTCGGTGAGTCGGTGTGGTCCACCTGGGAGCCGGAGAACGGACGGTTCGACCTGGACTGGCTGCGGCCCGTACTCGACGCCGCCCACGACCGCGGCATCTCGGTCGTCCTCGGCACACCCACCTACGCCGTACCACCGTGGCTGGCCCGCCAGTATCCGGAGATCGCCGCCGAGTACGCCACGGGACGGAGCGCCCGGTGGGGTGGCCGCCAGGAGGCCGACTTCACCCACCCCGCCTTCCGCTTCCACGCCGAGCGGGTGGTCCGGCTCATCGTCGCCCACTACGCCGGGCACCCCTCCGTCATCGGCTACCAGGTGGACAACGAGCCCGGCTGCCGGCTGCCGCACAACCGAGGCGTCTTCCAGCGCTTCGTCGACCACCTGCGCCACACCTACGGTGACGTGGAGACCCTCAACGAGGAGTGGGGGTTGGTCTACTGGTCGCACCGCCTGACCACCTGGGCCGACCTGTGGACGCCCGACGGCAACGCCCAGCCGCAGTACGACGCCGCCTGGCGAGCGTTCCAGGCGCGCCAGACCAGCGAGTTCATCACCTGGCAGGCCGACATCGTGCGCGAGTACGCCCGCCCCGGTCAGTTCGTCACCACCTGTCTGCACTACGGCCACCCCGCGCTGGAGGACGACGAACTGACCGACGGCCTGGACATCACGGCGGGCAACCCCTACTACGCCATGCAGGACGCTCTCACCCTGCCCGACCCCACGCCCGACGACCACGTACAGGGATGGCATTCCACCGGTGTCTGGGCCCTTTACCAGAGCGCCGACCGGATTTTCTCCTCCCGTCAGGAACCGTTCCTGGTCACGGAGACCAACGCCCAGGCCATCGGCGGGCCCTCCGACAACCGGCCCGCCTACGACGGGCAGTGGCGGCAGGCCGCCTGGGCCCTCGTCTCCCGTGGCGCACGGATGATCGAGTACTGGCACTGGCACACCCTGCCCTTCGGCGCCGAGACGTACTGGGGCGGCATCCTGCCGCACAGCGGCCGTCCCGGCCGTCTCCACACCGAACTCACCCGGCTGGGAGGCGAGTTCGAGAGGGCGGGGGCGCTGGTCGCCGGGCTCGAGCCGGATGCCGACATAGCCATGGTCTACTCGATGCCCAGCAAGTGGCTGATGCAGAAACACCCCCCGCTGGCGACCGGGGACGGCGCTCCCGACCCGGCGGCCTACCACGGCATCTTCGACCCGTTCTACCGCGGCGCCTTCGAGGCGGGCCGCCAGGTGCGGATCCTGCACGCCCGTCAACTGCACGACGCCCGAGGCGAACGGGAAGGCCTGGCGCCCGACCTGGCCGCGCGCCGCCACCCCGTGCTGGTCGTCCCGGGGCTGTACCTCGCCGAGGACTCCCTGCTCGACTGGTTCGCCGCCTACGCCCGGGCGGGCGGTCACCTCGTCCTCGGCCCGCGCACGGGCTACGCCGACCACGAGGCCAGGGCGCGCCACGAGCCGAGCCCGGCACGCCTGGTGGAGGCCGCGGGAGTGTCGTACGAGGAGTTCAGTAACCTGTCCCGACCGCTCCGGCTCCAGAGCGTTCCCGGCAGCCCGCTCACCCTGCCCGCCGCCGCGACGGCGACGCGCTGGGTGGACGGACTGACCGTCGTCGACGCCACGGTGCTCGCCGAGTACGACCATCCGCACTTCGGCCGCTGGCCCGCCGTCACCACCCGTCCGCACGGTGCGGGCCGGATCACCTGCGTCGGTACCGTGCCAGGACGCGATCTGGCCCGTGCGCTGGCCGTCTGGACGGCGCCCCGCCCCCGTAGCGGCTGGGCGGACCTGCCCGTCCAGGTCACCGCCGCCACCGGCACCTCGCCGGACGGGCGGCGCGTCCACGTGGTGCACAACTGGAGCTGGCAACCCGTCGGCGTCCGGGCTCCCGTGGCGCTGACGGATGCGCTCGACGGCAGCCTCGTGCCCGCCGGAGGCTCGGTGGCCCTCGGCGCCTGGGACGTACGGGTCCTGATCGCACGCTAGACCGAGGACCGCCGCCGGCCACGGGCCGTGGTCGGCGACAGCCGTTCACGGGTGCGCGGCCCGAACGGTGACCGTCGGGTGGAGACGGCGGGTGTGGTCCAGCGGGCGCACCGGTCCGGTGAGACGCAGCGGTACGCGGAAGCGGGCATCGGTGCTGGAGGCGGCTATCCGCAGTTCCAGGGCGCCCGGCTCCACGATGCGGTGTCCCTCGCGGCCGGTGAAGGAGGCCAGATCGGCGGGGACCACCAGCTCCACCCGGCATCCCGCGCCCGCGGCCAGCTCGATGCGCCGGTAGCCGACCAGCCGCTGCACGGGCTGCACCACGCAGGCCACCGGATCGTGCAGATAGAGCTGGACGACCTCGCTGCCGGTCCGGTCACCCGTGTTGCGCAGGTCGAAGGCGAGCCGGAACTCCCCGTCCGTGCCGGTCTCCGCCGTCTCGACCGCCAGCCCCGACCAGGTGAACTCGGTGTAGCCGAGCCCGTGCCCGAAGCCGTAGGCGGCCGTCGGGTCGGTGCTGGAGACCTCGCTCGCGTGGGCGAGCCGTGCGGCGAGGTAGGTCGAGGGCTGGACGCAGGGGTGCGCGGGGATACTGACGGGCAGCCGTCCGGACGGGTTGACCCGCCCGCTGAGCACACCCGCCACGGCCTGTGTGCCCGCCTCGCCGGGGAAGAAGCACTGCAGGATCGCCGCCGCCTCGCTCACCGCACGCCCCAGCGCGTAAGGCCGACCCGCCAGCAAGGTGACCACGACCGGGGTGCCGCGGTCCAGCAGCGCGTCCAGCAACTCGCGCTGCCGCCCGGGCAGTTCCAGGGACGCGGCGTCGCAGCCCTCGCCGCTGGTGCCGCGGCCGAACAGCCCGGCCCGGTCGCCGAGGGCGAGCACCACCACGTCGGCCCGCTCAGCGGCCCGGACGGCCTCCGCTATGCCGCTCACGTCCTCGCCGTCGACCTCCACGCCGCGCACCGTCCACAGCTCGCAGCCGGGGAACTCGGCCTGCAACGCCTCGCGCAGGGCCGGCAGTTCGATGCCGAGCGGCACTTTCGGATGCTGGCTTCCCACGTGTACGGGAAAGGCGTAGCAGCCCAGTACCGCGGTGGGCTCGTCGGCGTTCGGGCCGATCACCGCGATCCGGGCGGGGCGGGCCAGCGGCAGCACACCGTCGTTGCGCAGCAGCACCACGGCCTGCTCGGCCAGTTCCGCGGCGAGCGCGCGGTTGGCGGGCGGGTCGAGGTCGACGAGGCCGCGCAGGGCCTCGGGCTCGCTCGGATCGGCTCCGGCGAGGGCTTCGGGCACGGGGTTCCAGTCCGGGTCCAGCAAGCCGAGCCGGGCCTTTTGGACCAGGACGCGGCGCAGCGCGCGGTCGATCAGCCGCTCCGGTACGAGCCCGGTGGCGACGGCGTCGAGCAGGGGCTGTCCGAAGGTCTTCACGGTCGGCAGTTCGACGTCGACGCCGCTGGTGAGCGCCAGGGCGGCGGCCTGCGGCCAGTCCTCGGCCACGCCGTGCAGCGCCTTGAGGAAGGCGATGCCGAAGTAGTCGGCGACGACGGTGCCGTCGAAGCCCCAGGTGTCCCGGAGCAGTCCGGTGAGCAGTGCCTCGTCGGCGGCGCCGGGAATGCCGTCGGTGTCGGTGTAGGCGTGCATGACCGAGCCGGGGCGGCCTTCGCGCAGGGCCATCTCGAACGGCGGCAGAATGACGTCGGCGCGCTCGCGCGGGCCCATGCTGACGGGGGCGAGATTGCGTCCGGCGCGGGAGGCGGAGTACCCGGCGAAGTGCTTGAGGGTGGCGACGACGCCGGCCGATTCCAGGCCCCGCACATAGGCGGCGGCGATGGTGCCGACCAGGTACGGGTCCTCGCCGATGGTCTCCTCCACCCGTCCCCAGCGGGCGTCACGCACCACGTCGAGTACGGGCGCGAGGCCCTGGTGCACTCCGACGGCCCGCATGTCGCGGCCGATCGCGGCGGCCATCCGGCGTACCAGCGGGGGGTTGAAGGCGGCGCCCCAGGAAAGGGGCACAGGGTAGGCGGTGGCGCCCCAGGCGGCGAAGCCCGCCAGGCACTCCTCGTGGGCGAGGGCGGGAATGCCGAAGCGGTTGGCGGCGGCGATCCGGCGCTGGGAGCGCAGCAGCGAGAGGGCGCCGAGCGCCGGATCGACCGGGGCCGTGCCGAACGGACGGGTCATCTGGCCGAGCCCGTACGGCAGCAGCGCGTCGAGGTCGGGCGGCTCCTCCATTTCGTGCTGGTGCGGGGCGATGTCGCCGCCCTCGTCGCTGACGCCCACCCAGACGCCGAAGAGCTGGGCGGTCTTCTCCCGCAGGGTCATCGCCGCGATCAGCGCGTCGGCCCGGGCCTCCGCGCCGAGCGTGGTGTTGCGCCAGGCGGGAACGGTGTCCGGGGCGGGGGGCGAGGTGGTTCCGGTCTCGGGGTTCGGGGTGCCGCTCATTTTCCTCCCACTCCCGTCAGGCCCTGGACGAGGGCGCGGCGGGCGAACAGGTAGACGACGAAGATGGGAAGCATGGACAGCACCACGGCGCTGAGCAGTCCGGGTACGTCGACGCCGTGCTCGGTCTGGAACTCGTACAGGCCGAGGGTGATGACCTTGGTGGACTCGGACTGGGTGAGGATCAGCGGGAACAGGAAGCCGTTCCACGCCTGGAGGGCGGCGAAGACCACGATGGAGGACAGGCCGCCCCTGGACAGCGGCAGCACCAGCTGCCGGAAGACCCGGGCCGGTGAGGCACCGTCCATCGCCATCGCCTCGTACAGCTCGGGGCTGATGTCGCGCATCGCCCCGGTGAGGACCAGTGTGCAGACCGGGAGGCAGAAGGCGGCGGTCGGCAGGATGACCCCGATGAGGTGGTCGTACAGCCCGGCCTTGCTGATCAGGTAGAACATCGGCACGATGACCGCCTGGGCGGGGATCGCCAGGCCCAGCAGGAACAGCCGGAACACCCAGCCGGTGGCCCGGCCGCGGGCTCGTACGATGGCGTACGCGAGCGGCGGGACGACCAGCAGCACGATCGCGACCACGCTGGCGGTGACGGTGAGGGTGTTGAGGAAGTCCTGACCGAAGCCGTTGGACAGGTCGGTGAGGTAGTTGTGCACGGTCCACTGGGCGGGCGGGCTGAGCGGACCCTTGGTGGAGTAGTCGGCGCGGGTGCGCAGCGTGGCGAGCACCAGGACGTACAGCGGCAGGCCGACCAGCAGCAGCCAGACCAGGGAACCGAGTCCCGCGAGGTAGTTGGGGCGCCCGCGCATCACAGGCCCTCCGTCGTGCCGCGCATCCGGTCGTAGCCGGAGAACTTGACCACGGCCAGCGAGATCAGGGTGGCGACGACGACCAGGACCAGGGCGATGGCCGAGGCCGCGCCGAAGTCGTAGCTCTTGAAGGCCTTTTGGTACATGTAGTAGGCGCTCACGGTGGTGTCGGTGCCGGGGCCGCCCTGGGTGATGATGAGCACCGTGTCGAAGGTGGTGAGGCCGCCGACGACCATCAGCACCGTCGAGGTGATGATGCTGTTGCGCAGTTGCGGCAGGGTGATGTGGAAGAACTGCCGTACGGTGCCCGCGCCGTCGACGGCGGCGGCCTGGTAGAGGACCTGGGGGATGGCGCGGGCGCCGCCCTGGTAGATCAGCGCGTGCAGCGGGGTGAACTGCCATACGCCCACGAAGGTGAGGACCGCGAGGGCGCCGCTGCGGCTGCCGAGCAGGTTGCCGTCGCCGAACAGCCAGGTCAGCTGCGAGGGCACGCCGAAGTTGGGGTCGAGGACCGCGCGCCACACCACGGACACGGCGGTCGCCGACAGCAGCAGCGGTACGAAGTAGATCGCCGAGAGCACGGCCCGGTTGCGCTGGTGGCCGGCGGCCCAGACACCGAGCAGCAGGCTGACCGGTGTCTGGGTGACCACGCCGAGTCCGGTGAGCAGCAGGGTGGTCCAGACCGACTGCGTCATCACCGGGTCGTGGATCAGCGTGGTCCAGTTGGCCAGGCCGTTGAAGTGCGGCTCGCTGACGCCGTCCCAGCTGGTGAAGGAGAGTACGGCGACCAGGACGAGCGGCAGGATCGCGAAGAGCAGGAAGAACACCGCGGCGGGCGCCGCCCAGGCGAACCCGGGACGGCTCACTCCCGCGCCCTCCTTCGCGGCGGCCCTCATGAGGCGGGCAAGGCCTGCATGGCCTTGATGAAGCCGTCGGCGTCGAGCTTGCCGTCGAAGAACCGCTGGACGGCGGTGTGCATCGGGGTGGCCGCGCTCGGCGGGTAGGCCTGGTCCCAGGAGAGCTGGAACGAGGGGGCGGCCTTGACCAGCTCGTACTGGTACTTGGAGTAGGCGGGGCTGGCCGCCTTGTCCAGGAAGTCCACGGTGTTCACGGTGGTGGGCAGGTTGCCGATGGCGAGCTGGGCCTTGACGAACTCCTCGGAGTACATCAGTTTGAGGAACGCGGCGGCGGTCTCCGGGTGCTTGGTCTTCTTGAGGATCGAGTAGAAGTTGTTGGTGTTGCCCACCACGTCGGCCGGGTCGCCCTTGCCTCCGCTCACCGTCGGGAAGCCGGTGTAGCCGAGGCCGGATCTGGCGAAGTCCGGATTGGCGTCCTGCTGGGTGGAGTAGTACCAGGAGCCCATCAGCTCGAAGGCGGCCCGGCCCCTGGCCACCAGCGCGGGGGAGCCGCCGTCGGTGAACTTCACGGAGTCGAAGGTGCGGCCGAACGCGCCGGAGCCGGCCAGTTGACCGAGGGTGGCCAGCGCCTTGCGGCTGTCCTCGCTCGCCCAGGCGGCCCGGTCGCCGCTCACCGCCCGGGAGAACAGCCCGGGTCCGGCGATGCGGTCGTACAGGTACTCGAACCACATCAGGGTGGGCCACTGGTCGGCGCCGCCCAGCGCGATCGGGGTGATGCCCTTGGCCTTGAGCGTCCTGGTGGCGGCGATCAGCTCGTCCCAGGTCCGGGGCGGGGTCAGACCGGCGTCGGCCAGCACCTTCTTGTTGTGGAACAGCAGCACCGGCTGGGTGCCGCGCATCGGTACGCCGTACGGTTTGCCGTCCACGACTGCCGAGTTGAACACCGACGGCAGGAAGTTGCTCTTCAGACCCGGGTCCTTGGCGATGTAGCCGTCCAGCGGGAGCAGCAGACCCGCCTTGACGAAGGGCTGGATGGAACCGCCGCCCCAGTTGAAGAAGACGTCCGGGGCGTGGGGGGTGTTGATGACGGTCTGCAGCTTCTGCTGGTAGTCCGCGCCGGGGACGGTGTCGATCACCACTTTGACCTTGGAGGTCTTGTTGAAGGTCTCGGCCATCTGTTTCTCGACCTTGTTGGCGGCGTCGCCGTAGACCATCACATGGATCGTCCCCGAGCCGCTGCCGGACGATCCGCCGTCCGAGCCGCACGCGGCGGTCGCGCCCAGGACGAGTGCGGTGGTGGTGGCGATCACGGCACGTCTCAGTCCCATGCCCCTACCCCTCATTCGAATATTGCGGAATTATTAGCGAATGTTGCGGGGACCCTAGAACCGGCCTGATCGCCCGTCAAGAGTTCCGGCAGGATCCGATCCGAGTGGCCAACCGGCTAGCATCCGTGCCGTCGGCCACCCACAGCGCAGCTCGCCCAGCGGGGCAGGGCAGGAGGAAAGACGTGAAGAGAGCGGCGACACTCGCTGAGATCGCACACGAGGCGGGAGTCTCCGCTCCGACTGTTTCGAAGGTCCTGAACGGCCGGGCCGACGTCGCCCCGGCCACCCGGGAGCGGGTGGAGGAGCTGCTGCGCCGGCACGGATACCGGCGGCGGCGCGGCACCCAGGCGAGCCCGCTGCTCGAACTGGTCTTCCACGAGCTGGAGAGCGTCTGGGCGATGGAGGTGATCCGCGGCGTCGAGAACGTGGCGCGTGCCGAAGGCCTGAGCATCGTCCTCTCGGAATCCTCCGGGCGGCTCACCCCCGGCCAGTCCTGGGTGGACGGGGTGCTCGCCCGCCGCCCCACCGGCGTACTGCTCGTCCTGTCCGGCCTGGACCGCTCGCAGCAGGAGCAACTGGCCGGCCGCGACATCCCGTTCGTCGTCCTGGACCCGGCCGGCGACCCCGGCCAGGAGGTGCCCGCGGTCGGCACCACCAACTGGGACGGCGGCCTGGCCGCCACCCGGCACCTGCTCGACCTCGGCCACCGCCGGATCGGCCTGATCGGCGGTCCGGGCCACATGATGTGCAGCCGGGCGCGCGCCGACGGCTACCGGGCGGCGCTCGACATGGCCGGCATCGCGTACGACCCGGAGCTGGTCCGCGAGGGCGACTTCCACCACGAGGCGGGGCACCGGATCGGGGCGGAGCTGCTGAAGCTGCCCGACCGTCCGACCGCCGTGTTCGCCGGAAACGACCTCCAGGCCCTCGGGCTGTACGAGGCGGCCCGCGAGCTGGGGCTCCGCGTCCCCGAGGACCTCAGCGTGGTCGGCTTCGACGACCTGCCGCTGGCCCGCTGGGTCGGTCCGCCGCTCACCACCGTCCGCCAGCCGCTGACGGAGATGGCCGAGGTGGCGGCCCGTATGGTGATCGACCTCGCCCGGGGCACCCGCCCCGGCAGCCGACGGGTGGACCTCGCCACCAGCCTGGTCGAGCGCTCCAGCACGGCCCCGCCGCAGAAGCGTCCCCGAACGGTTGACGGGGCATCAGCCCGGCTCTAGGGTCAGCGACAGAATCGCTGCGAAGTCCGAAACTTTCGGCTTTCAGGATCGCCCACGGCGTCCCCCGCAGCATCTCCGCACGGTCAGCGTTCCCCGCACCACCGCACGTCCGTCTCTCCTCCCCACAGAGAAAGGACCACGCCGGTGTCACTCCGGACGCCCCGCCCCCAGCGC
>NZ_JBJHPC010000132.1:0-14130 GCF_045257485.1 Streptomyces sp. YS-3
CGGGACGAAGACGGCCGGGCCGTGCCTGCACAAGCGGCCCGCCCTGGTACGCGCCGAAGGGCGCGGCGGCCATCCGCGCACTCCCGCCCGGCCGCCATCGCGCGGTCCGGCCCGTACGCCCGGTCAGCCCGCGGCGGGCAGCCGGGCGGGAGTGCGCGGATGGCCGCCGCGCCCTTCGGCGCGTACCAGGGCGGGCCGCTTGTGCAGGCACGGCCCGGCCGTCTTCGTCCCGTACGCGGGACGGGACGGCAGCGCCACCGGGGCCGGCGGCGCGGGAAGCGTGAACCATACGGTCTTGCCCGAGGCGCCCAGCGGGCGCACGCCCCAGCTCTCACTGACCGCCGCGATCATCGCGAGTCCGCGGCCATGGGTGGCGAAGGGGTCGGTGCTGCGGACGACGGGCATCCGCGGGTCGTGGTCGTGGACGGACACCGTGAGCCGGTCGCGCAACAGCTCGATCTCCACGGTGCAGAGCTTGTCCGGCTGGGCGTGCCGGTGGACGTTGGTCAGCAACTCGGTGACGCCCAGCGCCGCCTCATCGATCAGAGGATCGAGATGCCAGTAACGCAACTGTGCTGAAACGATTCTGCGGACCTGTCCGATCCGCGACGGCAGGGCTTGGAGCTCCACCGTGCAATGCCTGCTCGACTGGCTGATCACGGCTGCGACTCCCCGATTGAGGTCCGGAAGAAGCTTGTCTGTCCGGCGGGCTGGATCACAGCGTGACCGCCGGTAAACCCTCAGTGATGTGAGACCAGGGTGGCTCAGGGGTGGACCCTCCGCAACTCGCGCCCCACCAGCCCCCTCAGCCGCGCGACCCGCTCGCCGGGCGCACCGCCTGCAGAAAACGCTGCGCGAGCTCCGCGCCGCGCGGCCTCCCGGTCTGCTGGCCCATGGTCAGCCGGTAGCGGTGGCCGTTGAGCCTGGCCACTGTGCGGTCGGCCTTGGCGGCCCACGGCAGCAGCGGCTTGCCCGCGCTCACCGCACGCAGCGGCGCGCTGTCGATCTCCCGCCCGTTGCTGGTGAGCAGCGCGAGCCGCCCGTCCTTGATCAGGACCTGCCCCGCCCTGGTCAGTGAACGCGTCCACCGCTCGATCCGCACACCCCTGGCGCTGAACTCCGGCTCGGTCATGGCCGCTGTGCCCCCTTCGTACCGTTCCTGCTGGGCAGTCTGCACAACGATCGCCGTACGCACCAGGGCGCACGTCGGATCGGCCGTCACCCGTCGCCGCACGCCCCCCTCCCGCGTGTCCCACAAGCCACCCCTATGGATCCCCAAAGAAAAGGTTTGTGCAGGTGAGGGCGGTATTGTCAAGTGACGGAGCCGCGCCTTTCCAGCCGACTTCCGCCATCAGCTGCACGATATTTCCAGCCCAGGGCGCCGCCGCCCCCGGAGCGCCGACACATGGAGGAGTGGCATGGAGACCATCGACGTGGACCGCAGCGACGCGGCCTACCGGGCGTGGCTGAAGGACGCCGTGCGCAAGGTCCAGGCCGACGCCAACCGCTCCGCCGACACCCATCTGCTGCGCTTCCCGCTGCCCGAGCGGTGGGGCATCGACCTGTACCTCAAGGACGAGTCCACCCACCCCACCGGCAGCCTCAAGCACCGCCTCGCCCGCTCGCTCTTCCTGTACGGGCTGTGCAACGGCTGGATCCGGCCCGGCAAGCCGGTCATCGAGGCCTCCAGCGGCTCGACCGCCGTCTCCGAGGCGTACTTCGCGGGCCTCGTCGGCGTGCCGTTCATCGCCGTCATGCCGCGCACCACCAGCGCCGAGAAGTGCCGTCTGATCGAATTCCACGGCGGCCAGTGCCACTTCGTGGACGACTCGCGCAAGATGTACGAGGAGGCCGCGGCCCTCGCGCTGGAGACCGGCGGCCACTACATGGACCAGTTCACGTACGCGGAGCGGGCCACCGACTGGCGCGGCAACAACAACATCGCCGAATCGATCTACCAGCAGCTGAGGCTGGAGCGGTACCCGGAACCCGCCTGGATCGTGGCCACGGCCGGCACCGGCGGCACCTCCGCCACCATCGCGCGCTATGTGCACTACATGCAGTTCGACACCCGCATCTGCGTGCCGGACCCGGAGAACTCCTGTTTCTTCGACGGCTGGACCCGCGGCGACGCGTACGCGACCAGCGACTGCGGCTCACGCATCGAGGGCATCGGGCGCCCCCGGATGGAGCCCAGCTTCCTGCCCGGCGCCATCGACCGGATGATGAAGGTCCCGGACGCGGCGAGCATCGCGGCCGTACGCGCCCTCGAAGCGGCCATCGGCCGCAAGGCGGGCGGCTCCACCGGCACCGGCCTGTGGTCCGCCCTGAAGATCGTCTCCGAGATGGTGGCCGCCGGGCGCACCGGCAGCGTCGTCACCCTGCTCTGCGACCCGGGGGACCGCTACCTCGACAAGTACTACTCGGACGCCTGGCTGGCCGAACAGGGCCTGGACATCGCGCCGTACGCGGCGACGATCGACACCTTCCTGGCGAGCGGAGTGTGGCCGGAGTAGAGCGGTCGGGCGAAGGTCCGGCGGCCGGAAGCGGCCGGAAACGCCCGGTGCTTTCTAGGACGCCGCCGCCGACGGGCCGGCGCCGGGCGCCGCGAGGCGGCGGTCCAGTGCCCTCACCGCGTCGCGGAACGCCCGGTCGAAGCCGGCCCGGCCCATCCGCAGCGCGAACCGCACGGGTGCGCCGGCGTCGGCCGCGAAGGTCCACCGCACCCGGGTGCCCCCGGCGGTGGGGGTGAGGCGCCACTCCTCCAACAGGGCGCGCAGCCCGGGGGCGTTGGTGGCGTCGACCCGGTAGGCGTAGCGCGCACAGGGCTCGGCGGCCATCACCGTCTCCCTGAACCGGGTGCCCCCGCGCAGCCGGACCTCCCGGCCGCCGTCGGTGGCCCGCGCGTGGGTCACGGCCGTAAACCATGTGGGCCAGGCTGCGGTCTCCTCGGCGAGGGCGCGGTAGAGGGCGTCCGCCGGGGCGACCGCGTCGGCGGTGAAGACCAGGCGCAGCGGGGCGGACTCGACGAAGTCGAGCTCCACGGGACGGAGTCGGCGAGCCATCGGGCCGCACCTCCAGTGGTCGGTGTGGACGGGCACGGGCGAGCGGGCCCGCACACCCTAACTGCCGGTGCGTCAGATGTCTTCGGCGGGGCCCGGCTCCGCCTCCGCCCCGTCGTCCTCGCCCGCCACGAGCAGCCCCGGCAGATGCTCGGCCATCTCCTCGCGCGCCGCGTCCGTCAGCCCCGCGTCCGTCACCAGCGTGTGCACCTCGTCCAGCGAGGCGAACGAACTCAGCCCCACCGTGCCCCACTTGGTGTGGTCCGCGACCACCACGACCCGCCGCGCGGACCGCACGAACCGGCGGTTGGTCTCCGCCTCCGCCAGGTTCGGCGTGGACAGCCCCGCCTCCACCGAGATGCCGTGCACCCCGAGGAAGAGCACATCGAAGTGGAGCGAGCGGATCGCCTGGTCCGCGACCGGCCCCACCAGCGAGTCCGACGGGGTCCGCACCCCACCGGTGAGCACCACGGTCGCCGCCCCCGGCCGGCTGCCCGAGGAGCCCGCGGCCCGCTGCGCCGCGTGGAAGACGTCCGCGACCCGCACCGAGTTGGTCACCACCGTCAGATCCGGGACGTCCAGCAGCCGGTGGGCCAGGGCGTACGTCGTCGTACCGCCCGAGAGCGCGATGGCGCTGCCCGGCACCGCCATCGCCGCCGCCGCGCGCGCGATGTCCTCCTTGGCGTTCAGCTCCAGGCCCGACTTGGCCTCGAAACCCGGCTCGTGCGTGGAGGCCTCGACCACCGGCACCGCCCCGCCGTGCACCTTCTCGATCACGCCCTGGCGGGCCAGCGCGTCCAGGTCCCGGCGCACCGTCATGTCCGAGACGTTCAGCTTCCGGGTGAGCTCGTTGACCCGGACACCGCCACGCCGTCTGACCTCGTCGAGGATCAGGGCGCGACGCTGCTCCGCGAGCAGGTTCTGGTTGTCGCTCACTGCCGGGTCGGTCCTTCCGCGTGGCCGTACATGTCGTCGCCGTACATCCGAATCCTGTCACGGGGAGATTCCGTGAGGACACCGCACTGCGCCCCCCGATCCGAGATCCTGGAGAACCCGCATGCCACGGCCGCGCGCCGGGGCAGGACGGCCCCCGCACGACGCCCGACCCGCACGATCCGCGATCCGCACGATGCCCGCCGTGTCCCGCCGCCGATCCTCCCACCGCGAGAGCGAGTCACAGAAGTGTCCCGTGCCACACCGGCCGCCGACGACGGCGGCCCCGCGCTCGAACTCCTCGTCCACGGCGTCGGCGGCGCCACCCCGCAGTCCATGCTCGACGACCCGCGTACGGTCCGGGTCACCGGGGACGAGACCGCCGCCGTGTACCGCCGCGCCGACGACGCCGACGCCGAGGACCACCCCGAGCGCCACCGCGAGGGGCCGGTCGCCGAGGCGTACTGCTGGGCCAACCTCACCTCCGGCAACGGCGCCCGCGCCCTGTGGCTGCTGCTCCTGCCGTTCATGGTGGTCAACCTCGCGCACTGGATGCGACCGCCCGCCCGCGACCCGGCCCGCGCGGTGCGGCTCTACGGAGTGCTGGTGCGGCTCGTCGCCCTCAGCCTCACCGTGCTGCTCACCGCCGCCGTCTGCGAGGTCGCGCTCGACCTGGCCGCCTGGCAGTGCGCGGGCACGGCCCGCTGCGCCGAGGGGAAGTCCTGGCTGGCCTTCCTGTCGCCCTCGCGGCACGGCTGGTGGAGCGCGCCGGGCCGCCGCCTGGCGCTGGCCGCGCCGGTCCCCGCCGCGCTGACCGGCCTGCTCTGGTACCTGTCCAACCGCACCTGGAGCGCGTACGAGTCGCAGCAGCCGCTCGGCGCCGCCGGGGACGAGGGCGAGCCGGACGCGCCCGCGCTGAGCCGCCCCGGCTTCTGGTACGGACGGCGGCTGGTCGCCCGGCTGCGCGCCGCCCACACCGCCGCCGGTTTCCTCACTGTCGCCGCCGCCGTCACCACGGCCGCCGCCCGCCACGACCGGGCCGCCTCGAACACCTCCCTCGACACGCTGGGCCGGGCCCTGACGGCCGTTCTGCTGGTCGGCGCGGCCGTGGTCGTGGGCGTGGTGTGCGGCCGTGGCCGCAGCGAGTCGCGCCTGGACGAGCACCTGGACCGGGCCGTCGTCACCTTCCTGCCCACCGCCGCCCTCGGCCTGCTCGCCCTGTCCATGGTGTACGCGTCGTGGGAACGGCCCGGCTGGGCCTCGCACTCCACGCTCCCCGGCGACCGCACCTTCGGGATCATCGCGCTGGGCCAGGGCGTCCTGGTCGTACTGCTCGCCGGGGTGGCACTCGTGCTGCGGCGCCGCGCCCATGACTCCCGCACCGCCCTGACCGGCCTCGGCGGCCCCGCCGTGGCCCTGCTGGCGTGCGCGCTGGGCGGGGTGATGACGGGCGGCGTCGCCCAGCGCGTGGCCGACTGGCTGGACGGCGCGGGCACCCCCGGCGTGGCCCGGGACGGCTTCGCGGGGCCGCCGCCGCTCCTCACCTGGCAGGCCTCGGTGATCCCGGCCCTGCTCGTGCTCCTCGTCCCGGCCGTCGTGTACTTCGC
Organism: Streptomyces sp. YS-3; assembly: GCF_045257485.1. Taxonomy (NCBI): domain Bacteria; kingdom Bacillati; phylum Actinomycetota; class Actinomycetes; order Kitasatosporales; family Streptomycetaceae; genus Streptomyces; species Streptomyces sp. YS-3. The sequence continues at coordinate 5,603 of NZ_JBJHPC010000132.1, forward strand.
GTTACGCACCTGGCGCGTCGCACGCGCCGAGGAGCCGCGGCTGCTGGCCGACTACCCGGGAGAACTTCCCGACGCCGCCCGCTCCCGGCGGATCGCCACCGTCCGCGCGCGGGCCCGCCTCACCGACCGCGCACCCGTCTTCGTCGGGATCGTCGGCGCCGCCACCCTGCTGCTCGGCGGGGGCGCGCTCGCGGGCTCCTGGGCCACCGGACAGGTCCCCGGGCGGGCGGCGGCCGACGCGCCCGGCGTGGTCTCCTCGGCCGCCGACACCATCCAGGGGCTCGGCTCCTGGTTCACCGGCCTCGGCTTCCTGCTCTTCGTCACCTGGGGGCGGCGCGCCTACAAGGACGCGGCGGCCCGGCGCACCATCGGCATCCTGTGGGACGTGGGCACCTTCTGGCCGCGCGCGGCCCACCCCTTCGCGCCTCCCTGCTACGCCGAGCGGGCCGTGCCCGACCTCGCCTGGCGGATGAACACCTGGACCGGACGCACCGGCGGCCGTCTGGTCATCTCCGGCCACTCCCAGGGCAGCGTGCTGGCCGCCGCGGCCGTGTGGCAGCTTCCCGCCCGGACCCGCCGCAGCGTCGCGCTGCTCACCTACGGCTCGCCCCTGGAGCGGCTGTACGGACGCTGGTTCCCCGCCTACTTCGGGCGCCCCGAGCTGACCGCCCTCCACCGGGAGCTGCACTGCTGGCGCAACCTGTGGCGGGCCACCGACCCGATCGGCGGCCCCGTGCTGCCCGGCACGAACGTGGACCGGGGGCCCCTCCTGGACCCCCTCGCCTTCGGACGCACACGACGGCAGCCGCTGCCCGCGCCCATCCTGGCCCACTCCGACTACCAGGCCGACCCGGTCTTCGCCGAGGAGCGCACCGGACTCCTCGACGCACTGTCACCGAAACTCCCGCACCAGCGCTGACAAGCCTTCGGGCTCAGGGCAGTTCGGGCAGATCGTCCGGGTAGAGCAGACTCAGGTCGTCCGGGCTCGCGTCCGCGAACTGGGCGACCCGGCCCGCGTGCCGCTCCACCATCGACTCGAACGTCCGGCGCGCGGTCCGGCCGTTGCCGAACGCCGGACCCTTGGGCAGCACCGTGAAGTACTTGAGAAGCGCCTCGCCCGTCCCGCTCCCCAGCCGGTACTCGTGCTCCTCGGCCTGCTGCTCCACGATCCGCAGCAGCTCCTCCGGGTCGTAGTCGCTGAAGGTGATGGTCCGTGAGAAACGGGACGCCACCCCGGGGTTGACGCTCAGGAAGCGCTCCATCTCCGCCGTGTACCCCGCGACGATCACCACCACGGCCTCGCGGTGGTCCTCCATCAGCTTCACCAGCGTGTCGATGGCCTCCCGCCCGAAGTCCCGGCCGGAGTCCTCGGGCGACAGCGCGTACGCCTCGTCGATGAACAGCACGCCGCCCCGCGCCCGGTCGAACGCCTCCTGGGTACGGATCGCCGTCGACCCGATGTGCTCGCCCACCAGATCGACCCGGGACACCTCCACGAGATGCCCGCGCTCCAGGACCCCGAGCGAGGCCAGGATCTCTCCGTAGAGCCGGGCGACCGTGGTCTTGCCGGTGCCGGGGGAGCCCGTGAAGACCAGATGGCGCCGGACGGACGCGGCCTTGAGACCGGCCCGCTGCCGCTTGCGGCCCACCTCGATCATGTCGGTCAGCGCCCGCACCTCACGCTTGACGCTCTCCAGGCCCACCAGCGCGTCGAGTTCCCCCAACACGTCCTGCGAGGAGCGCGCCGCAGCGCCGACGGGCTCCGCCGCGGCTGCCTCGGTGAGGCGCTGCGCCGGGACCGCGGTGAGCAGGCCAAGCGTCTGGGTCGCGGTCTGCGCGGCGGCCGACTGCGCCGGCCCGGTGCGCACACCGCTCTCGTCGCTGGTGCACTCCTCGGACACCGGCCCGTCCTCGCCGAACTCGTACCCCCCGCGCGCACAGCGCTCCGTACGGCAGCGGGTCAGCGTCGTACGACAGCCGTCCACGACATGGAAGCCGTAACCCCCGCTGCCGGTGACCCGGCAGCCGTGGAAGGTGCCCCGGCCCTCGGCCGAGACGTAGAACCCGGCCTCCGCGGGCGCGGACACCGTGCAGCGCTCGATCCGGGGATCGGCCCCCTTGGTCACGATCACACCGGTCTGCGCCGCGTCGATGGTGCAGTTGGCGAGCGTGCCGCCACTGCCGTGATCGCGGAACCAGGCGCCGGTGGAGACCTCCCTGATCCGGCAGTCGTCGAGCTGCGCGGTGGCCCCGTCGCTCACCGACACCGCCGTATTGCGCACCTGCGAGATGTCACTGTCGACGACATCGGCGCGCGAACCCCGGTCAAGCACGAACAGCGCGTCCGGCACGTCGTGGACCCGGCAGGACTCCAGCACCGCGGTGGCACCGTCACTGACCCACACCGCCGGGTAGTCGCCCGTACTGTCATGGATCTCGCACTGGTTGGCGTCCACCCGGGTCCCCGGATCCCACACCGACAGGCCGTTGCGGCCGAAGCCGCGCACCACCGAGCGGGTCAGGGTCAGCACCGAACGGGAACGCAGGTCCACCGCGTTCTCGGGGATGTCGTGGATGTCGCAGTCCGCCAGCGTGAGCACCGCGTCCGTGTCCAGCGTGACCCCGTCCGCCGAGGTGCGGTGCACCGTGCAGTCGGTGAGATGCGCGGTGGCGCGCGCGGCGATCTGCACCCCGGCGCCCTTGATCTCGTACACCTCGCAGCCCAGCGCCTCCAGACCGGTGCCCTCCCCGGTGACCGACAGACCCGCGCCCGAGGCGTGGTGCACCCGGCAGCGCTCCAGCCGGGGATGGGCGCCCGCGCGGACCGAGACGCCCGACTGGCCGGCCGCGACCACCTCGCACTCCTCGAAGAGGCCGCCCGCACCGTCCAGCACGCCGATACCGACGCCGCCGGGGTTGTCCACCGTGCACCGGCGGACCGTGGGACGGGCCGCCCCGCGCACCTCGATCCCCACCGCCGACCGCGTCACCACCCGAAGGTCGCACAGCTCGGGAGCGCCGTCCTCGATCAGCAGCGCGGGCGCCGCCGCGTCCTGCCCCTCCAACTGGAGGTCCTGGACGGTGGCCGAGGCCCGCACCGTCAGCGGTACACCGTCGACCGGGGCGATCCGCACCGAACCGGCCGACCCCTCGGGGCCACGCAGGGTCACGGCCCGCCTCAGGACCAGGTTCTCGCGGTAGGTGCCGGGCGCGACCGTGAGGACATCGCCGTCGGCGGCGGCCTCCAGGGCAGCGGCGAGCGAGGCGTATTCGCCGGTACGGCGCCGCCACCTCGAAGTGCCCGTGTGGGTTACCTGGACCGTGCCCTGAGCCATGGCGCTGTTGTGCCCCCACCTCGTGCGTGCGAACGCTGTACGTGCGACTGATGGTCCACCGTAGCGCGCGCGGGGCCGCCGGGTTGACCGCTCAGCTACCCGCTCCCGCACGGCCCCAGTCCGGACCGTATCGGGCCCAGGCGCGGTCGAGACGGGCATACCGCCGTCGCATCAGACGCCATACGACCAGCCGCCGCACGACCTCCAGAAGGCCGGCCACCGCCGCAGCCGCGCCGAGGCCCGCGAACACCGCGTGCCCGTGCGCGGTCGTGGAGTCCAGGGGGCGCCCGGTCCGTATACCGCGGCGGTCCGTCCACATGCGGAAGGTGGAACCCACCGGGGCCGCCCGCCTGGGGGCCGCGACCGTGCCGGTGTGGAGCGTGCCGTCGTACGCCGTCCAGTTGGCCCTGACCCGGATCCGGCCCTCACGGCCACCCGCGCCCTGCGTGTCGGCGAGCGAACCGCGCTCATGGGCCGCACCGATCACCACGGCCGTCGTCGGATGCCGCTCGCGCTGCTCCCTGGCCGCCGTGCGCTGGAGGGCGTGGTCGGTGACCGCCCCGCACAGGCCGCCCAGCACCGGCGAGGCCACCACCATCAGCACCAGGGCGACCAGCGCCACCCATGCCTCGACCAGGTCCGTACGGCGGCATAAGCGGTTCCTCCGCCAGCGCCACACCCCGACTGCGGATCGCACCGGATCGCACCCCCTTCCGCTTGCGTCCTGGCCCCGCACGGCATGCCCTACGCGTGAGCGGGCCCGGAAGAGAGCAACATCACCCGGACCCCCTCCCGCACAACGCGTCCGCCACTCCCACGAGTTCCCGCCGACAGGCGCCTTACGCGAGAACGCGCAGGGGATCACCGGTGCGGATGACACCGGGACGCTCGGGGACCAGGTTCTGCCCGAACACCAGCTGGGTGCCGAAGCGGCGGTGACGGCCCAGGGTGCGCAGCGGCTCACGGCCGCGCTCGGCGGTCGCCTGGTCCGTGGTGGTGATGACACAGCGCCCGCAGGGCTTGGCGACCCGGAAGACGACGTCGCCCAGCGCGATCCGCGACCAGTCGTCCTCGGCCCAGGCCTCGGTGCCGTCGATCACCACATTGGGGCGGAACCGGTTCATCGGCAGCGGACCCTCGTCCGGGCGACCGCCCTGCGCGATCAGGGAGTTCAGCGCGTCCAGCGAGGCCGTGGTGGCGATCAGGAGCGGGAAGCCGTCGGCGAAGCTCACCGTCTCGCCGGGCAGGGCGAAGTCCGGGTCGACGGGCCGCCGGGTCGCGGGGTCGTCGAGGTGGACCAGCCGGACCTCCGCCCCCAGGTGGTCGCTGAACCACGCGTGCGCGGCCTCGTCCGCCGCTATCGCCTCGACCTTCTTGCCGAAGAGCGTCACCGTGACCGGCCCGATCGGCTCGGGCACGGCAACGGTCAGATCCTCCTTGCCGGGCGCGGACACCCGGACGGAGCCGTCCGGGAGCGCCCGGGCGGCGGCCAACGCGAGCCGCGCCTTCTCCCGTTGAGTCACGGCCTTCCCGGCGGCGTCGACGACCATCCAGCGGCGGTCACCGACCGGCCCCCAGGGCTCGACCGCCACCTCGTCCAGTCGGTACCCCCGGACCGACTTGACGGGGTAGACGTTGATGTGGCGCACGACGGGCTGAACCGGACTCTCCATGAGCCAATCCTGCCAGCCGCCTCGGACATCCGGCCGAACACCGGGGAGCGGAGAGCGGAAGGCCGTCCCGCTCGGTGCTTCCCGCTCAGTACCCCGTGTTCTGGTACGGCTGCTGGTAGCCGTCGTAGTAGGGCGCCGGGGCGGGCGCGGGCCGCGGGGCCGCGGGACGCATCGCCTCGTAGCCGGACGGGGCCGGCGGACGCTGCTGCTGGACCTGCGGGCCCGGGTAGGCGCGCGGGGCCCCGGTCTGCTGCGGGATGTAGGGCGCGGGCGCGCTCTGCAGCGGCATCGGCTGAGGTGCCTGCTGGTAGCCGTACGACGAGGCGTAGGCAGGCTGCTGGGAGGGCCCGGCGGGCAGGGCGGGAAGCGCGGCCGGGAGGGCCGGCAGATAGCTGCCGGCGGTGTCGTACAGGGCGGGTACTCGGATCGGGGCGATCTGAGGCGTACCCCGTTCTGCGACGAGGGAGTCGTAGATGGGGGTGTCCGGGAAGGACGGCGCGGAGTAGTAACCGCCGCCATAGGTGGAGCGGGGGGAGGTCATGGCACATAAGTTAAGCCCACGATGTGGTCGTTGGATAGCCCGGTTGAAGGAGGGGCGTGTGTGGAAATGAGGAGCCGTGGATCAAGCTTCCCTTCCACCCGCAGAGGCGGCAGGCAGACCCCGCCGTCAGGCAGTGGAACAGCGGGTACTCCGGCGAGCCTTTCCATGGCCTGATCCCAGACCTCGCACTGGCTCCAGCGCCGCCAGGTGCTGACCACCGTGCCCCACGGTCCGTACTTCCCCGGCAGGGCGCGCCACGGACATCCGTGGGTGGCCTTGTAGAGGATCGCCTCGAAGAGCGGACGTGCCGGACGGGTCGGCCGTCCACGCCAGTGAGACGGGAAGACCGGCTCGACCAGAGCCCAGGTGTCGTCCGTGATGACCGGGACATCCCGGCGCCGATCCCGGAACCACGCGGCGATTTCGTCGTCCTTGCGGACCCGGCGGGGGACCTCTCCCAGGAGAGTCACCCGGACGTCCATCAGGTCCAGCACCTCGGCCTGCTCCTCGGGCCTCATGTCGTGCAGGCGCTCCCTGGCCACGGCGGCCAGGGTCTGCAGGTCGTGGGCCCCCCGGGCCGCGCTCCGGGCGGCCTTCTGCCAGTCCCGCGCCTCTGCGAGCAGATGCTCCAGGCTCGCCCGCTCCTCCTTGAGCGGGCCCAGGGCCTTCTGGATGGCGGCGGCCACACCTCCCTGCTCCTTCGCCGCGGCCATGACCGTGGCCGCGATGGCGACGTCCTGGCCGGCGATCTGGCGCTCAAGGTCAGCGATACGGGCTTCGTGGTCCACTCCGCTGCTCCGGATCATGTCGGCCCAGTCGGCGGCGATGGCCGTCAGGCGTGCGGGGTCCTCCAGGAGGCGGCAGACTTCCGTCCACACCTTCCCCTCCAGGGAGGCGGCGCCGATCTGGGAGCAGGTGCACTTGCCCTCGCCCGGTTGACGCCCGGTCTTTCCGGAGCAGCGGTAGACCCGCTGCTCCTGGCGGGTGCGGTTCGTCCCGGTGTAGCGCATGCCGCACAGGCCGGTGATCCTGCCCGTCAGCGGGTGCACCGTCCCCGCTTCGTACGGCGCACGTGCCGTACGGGCCAGTGCGGCATTGAGCTCGGCCAGTTCCGCGTCACTGAAGACCCGCTCCAGCTCCATGACGACCGTCTCTCCGTGCAACGGCTCGCCGTCGGGACCCAGTTGCGTCCCGCGCTTGGTCCCCGCGGTGGTGGGGTTGCGGAAGGTGCGGGTGCCCCTTTTGGACGGGTTCACTGGTCAGCACGTAGTTGAGGTTGTCGGCCGTCCAGGGACGGCCGTTGGGCCCGGTGTACCCGAGCATGTTCAGAGCTACCGCCGCGGTGCGGCGGTTGTGCCGCTCCTCCACGATCAGCTGCCACGCCTGGCGCAGAGCCGGGAAGCCGCGGTAGTCGCTCTCCTCGTCGGCAATCAGGCGGCTCAGGCCCTTCTTGCCCTGGCTCTCGATGAGCCACCCGTACGGGGCGGCCCCGCCGGGGTGGCCGCCGGTGTCGGCCTTCTCCTGAATGCCGGCCTGCGTGCGCTCCCGGATGAGAACGCGCTCGTCCATGGCCCGGTCCGCGGCCTTGCGCATGCGGTTGCGGCCCTCGTCGGTGGTGTTGTCGTAGTCACCCTGGACGATGGCGACGAACACCCCGAGCTCTTCCAGCTCCCACACCCATGGCCAGAAGGCCCGGTCGGCGCGCCCGATGGCGCGCTCCTCGTACACCACGACCAGGTCGAACGGGCGGGGCTGGGAACGCGCGTCCTTCATCAGCCGGGACAGCCCGTCCCGGTGGGACGCCTCCAGCGCACCGCTGACCCCGCCGTCGGGGTACGTGTCGACCAGGAGCCAACCCATCTTCTCCGCATGGGTGGAGATGCGGCGGCTCGTGTACTGGATGCCGTAGCCCTTGGTCTGCTCCTCTGTCGACACCCGTAAGTAAGCCGCGGCCCGCAACTGGTCCGTGGCCGGTCGGGCCACCTCGGCGGGGCGCGTGAGAGTCTTGGCCATGCGTCAGTCCCTTCGCGACTGGCAGACCCCCGGCGGTGCTTCCGGCGCCTCCGGGGGTCACTCATGTGGCGGGCATCCTAGGCCGCGCGCCTGTCAGTTCGTGGGGTGAACAGAAGCTCCAGCAGGCGGCTGTGTGGGGCGTCGTCCGTCTCGCTGTTGACGGACTACCGGATGCTGATCTCCAGGGGGTTGTTTTACGGGTTCGGAGTGACCGCATCGCCCCAATGTGAGCGAACGTGGGAAAATCGGTCGCCCGGGAGCGCATGGATCCTGTAAAGGCCGAGCTCGGGAGGGGTTACCGGCGGGTGCCGGAACGTCCGGCGGGGTTTAGGTTGACGGTGCGGAAAATCTTCGGCACCCCGACTCGCGATGGGGGCGAGCATGTCCATGCTTAAAGGGTCCAACGTTCCGGTGCCGGCGCCGGTCGTACGGGTGGAACTGGCCTGGCGTTCGGGTCCCGGGGTGCCGGACGCCGACGCCTCGGCCCTGCTGATCGCGGCCGGCACCGGCAAGGTCCGCTCGGATGCCGACTTCGTCTTCTACAACCAGCCGGCCCATGCCTCGGGCGCGGTTCGGCACGAGGGCAAGCGGAGCTCGGCCGAGGAGGTCACGGACACGCTCCTCGTCGATCTCGCGCGCGTGGAGGGCGAGGTGGACCGTGTGGTGCTCGCCGCCTCCGCCGATGGAGGAACGTTTGGCCGCGTCCCGGGGCTGCGCGTCCGTGTCCTGGACGCGGCGAGCGGCGCGGAGCTCGCCCGCTTCGACAGCGCGGACGCGACCGTGGAGACGGCGTTCATCCTGGGGGAGCTCTACCGGCGCCAGGGCGGCTGGAAGTTCCGCGCGGTGGGCCAGGGGTACGACTCCGGACTCGAAGGGCTCGCGACGGACTTCGGGATCACCGTCGACCGGCCAGGCGCGGCGGCCCCCGCTCCGGCTCCCGTACCGGCTGCTCCCGCACCGCCCGCC
>NZ_JBJHPC010000133.1:0-14064 GCF_045257485.1 Streptomyces sp. YS-3
TGGGCGGGGGCGCGCCGCGGGGGCGGCTGACGCCCCCACCCCGTACGGTCGGATCAAGGCAGAGCGAGGCGAAAGGCAGCCGGAATGACACGCGCGGCGATCTTCGATGTCGACGGGACGCTCGTCGATACCAATCACCTGCATGTGGTGTGCTGGTGGGAGGCGTTCCGCCAGGCAGGGCACCAGGTGGCGACCCATGCCGTGCACCGGGCGATCGGACTGCCCTCGGAGGACCTGATCGCCCATCTGCTGGGCGAGGACCGCGACAAGGACCAGGACTCCGAGCTCAGTTCCGCGCACACCGCCCTGTACGCCACCTACTTCGAGCGGCTGGCCCCGATCGCGGGCGCCGCCGGCCTCCTGCGGACCCTGGACCGGCGGGGCTGGCGGGTGGTCCTCGCCACCTCGGCGGGCGGCGCCGAACTCGGCGCGCTGCGCAAGGCCATCGACGCGGGCGACGTGATCGCCGGGGTGGCCAGCGCGGACGACGTCGCCTCCGGGAAACCGGCCCCCGACCCAGTCCACCACGCGCTGGAGCTGGTCGGCGCGGACGCCTCCTCCTCGGTGTTCGTCGGCGACACGGTCTGGGACATGAAGGCGGCGGTCAAGGCCGGGGTGCGCCCCGTGGCGGTGCTGGCGGGCGGCATCCCGCGCGGCGATCTGGAGGAGGCGGGCGCTCAGGCCGTCTACGGCGACCCGGCGGAGCTGCTGGCCGCGCTCGACGACAGCCCGGTGGCGGAGCTCGAACGACGCGGCTAGGGCGTGTGGTTGCGGTTGCGGGCGGGACTTCTCGCAGCAGGCCCTGAGCGGGCCGCGGAACGGCGGAAGCGGCGGAGCCCGGGGCTCCGCCGCTTCCGCCGTGGGTTCCGGAGGGCCTACCGCCCCCGGAGCTTCAGCTGGAGATCCACTTCCTGGTCGCCCGAGGCCGCTCCGGCGTCCTCCACCTCGAAGGTCCGGTGCAGGACGTCGCGGAGGCGGGCGACCGCGACGGGGCCGCCCTGGACGTCGACGGTCACCGCGTCGCCCAGTTCGGCCGGGCTGACGTCCTCCGCCACCTGGGAGGTGTCGAAGGTGGCGGTCCACACGGTGGGGCGCGCCGGGTCGGGGGTCGTGGGGCCGTGGATGGTGCCGCCGGCGGTGTCGGTCGAGAAGTGCCGGCGCAGCGCGCCCAGCACCGTCTCGGCGTCGGCCGCCGAACACGCGCTGAGCACCACCTCTACGCGCTGTTCCGGCGGCGCCTGGGATGCGGCGGTGGGCTTCATGGGAGAACTCCTCCTGCTTCGTTCACTTCGAGACTGCTTGGTTCACGTCGGGTCTGCTTGGTTCACGTCGGGTCTGCTGCGGTCACGGACGGACTGTGCCGGTCGGCGCGGGCACTTTCCGGTCACCGCGGGCCGCTCAGGTGTCGATCACGGTGTCCGTCACCCGGCAGGTTGCCCGCGCCCGGGCGCCGGAACCCGCCGCTGCCACTCTGCCCGCCTTGCCCGGCCGCCGCCTGTTCAACGGCGGCCGTTCCACGGCGTCCGGCAGGACCGGGTCAGGAGCCCTGGCCCGCACCCGGCCGGTCCTCCCGGTGCTTGCCGCCCGGCAGCATCTCCTGCACCTTCGCCTTCAGCCCCTGCCGGATCATGCCGACCCGGTCGCTGTCGCCCTTGACGATCGACGCGGCGGCGGCCTCGATCTGGTCCAGCGAGGCGTGCGGCGGGATCGGCGGCACGGCCGGGTCGGTACGGAACTCCACGACGCAGGGCCGGTCCGCGGCCAGCGCCCGCCGCCAGGCGCCCTCGACCTCCTCGGGCTTCTCCACCCGTACGCCGTCGAGTCCGATCGAGCGCGCGAAGTCCGCGTACGGCACGTCGGGCAGCTGCTGCGACGGCAGGAACTGCGGGGCGCCGGACATGGCCCGCATCTCCCAGGTGACCTGGTTGAGGTCCTGGTTGTTGAGCACGGCGACGACCAGGCGCGGGTCCTCCCACTCCTGCCAGTACTTCGAGACGGTGATCAGCTCCGCGAGGCCGTTCATCTGCATGGCCCCGTCACCGACGATCGCGAGGGCCGGGCGGCCCGGGTGGGCGAACTTGGCGCCGATCACATACGGGACACCGGGCCCCATCGTGGCCAGCGTGCCGGAGAGCGAACCGCGCATCGTGCCGCGCATCCGCAGATGCCGGGCGTACCAGTTGGCGGCCGAGCCGGAGTCCGCGGCGAGGATCACGTCGTCGGGCAGCAGCGCGTCGAGCGCGTGCACCACGTACTCGGGGTTGATCGGGTCGGCGTCGACCGCCGCGCGCCGCTCCATCACCTCCCACCAGCGGGCGGTGTCCTTCTCGATCTTCTTGCGCCACTTGTCATGCTTCTTGCGCTTGAGCCGGGGCAGCAGCCGCGTCAGCGTCTCGCGGGCGTCACCGACGAGGTTGACCTCGAACGGATAGCGCAGTCCGACCATGAACGGGTCGATGTCGATCTGCACCGCCCGCGCCTGGCCGAACTCCGGCAGGAACTGGGTGTACGGGAAGCTGGAACCCACCACGAGCAGGGTGTCGCAGTCCTGCATGAGCTCGTACGAGGGCCGGGTGCCCAGCAGTCCGATGGCGCCGGTGACATACGGCAGGTCGTCGGGGAGCGCGTCCTTGCCGAGGAGCGCCTTGGCGACGCCAGCGCCCAGCAGGTCCGCGAGCTGCTCGATCTCGGCGCGGGCGCCCCGCGCGCCCTGCCCGATCAGCACCGCCACCTTCTCCCCCGCGTTCAGCACCTCGGCGGCCCTGGCGATCTCGTCGTCCACCGGCACCGGGGCGTAGTGGGCCGCGCCGAGGCTGGAGGGCACCATCTTGAAGGCGTGGCCGGGCGGTTCGTAGTCCAGCTCCTGCACATCCGCCGGGATGATCACGGCGGTCACGGTCCGCCGGGCCGCGGCGGTGCGCATCGCCCGGTCGATGACGTTGGGCAGCTGTTCGGGGACGGTGACCATCTCGCAGTACTCGGACGCCACGTCCTTGTACAGGCTCAGCAGGTCGACCTCCTGCTGGTAGGAGCCGCCCATGGCGCTGCGGTTGGTCTGCCCGACGATCGCCACGATCGGCACATGGTCGAGCTTGGCGTCGTAGAGCCCGTTGAGCAGGTGGATCGCGCCGGGACCGGAGGTGGCCGCGCACACCCCCACCTTCCCGGAGAACTTGGCGTAGCCCACCGCCTCGAAGGCGGCCATCTCCTCGTGCCGCGCCTGGATGAACCGGGGCTTGTCGTCGGCCCGGCCCCATGCGGCGAGCAGGCCGTTGATGCCGTCGCCCGCGTAGGCGAAGACGTGCTCGACCTCCCACTGCCGCAGCCGTTCCAGCACGTAGTCGGAGACTTTCATCGACATGGGATGACCTTTCGGGAGGGAGAGACGGGAGCTCAGGTCGACGGGCGGTCGGCGGCCCGTTCGGGGTGGTCGGCGGGGAGCGGGCCGTCCAGGCCGAGGGCGAGCGCCTCGGCGAGGTGGAGCGCGCGGCGGTCGGTGCGGCCCTGTTCGATCTGGGTGCGGCAGCTGAAGCCGTCGGCGAGCACCAGCGCGCCGGGCGCGGTGTCGCGTACGGCGGGCAGTACACCCTGCTCGCCGATCTTCATGGACAGCTCGTAGTGGCCGCGCTCGAAGCCGAAGTTCCCGGCCAGCCCGCAGCAGCCGGCGTCCAGCACATCGGCGTCGAGGCCGGCCCGGCGCATCAGCTCCCGGTCGGCGTCGTCCTTGAGCACCGCGTGCTGGTGGCAGTGGGTCTGCACGGTGGCGGCCCGGCTCACGGTGGGCGGGCGCCAGTCGTCGGGCGCGTGGTTGACCAACTGCTCGGAGAAGGTACGGAACCGGCCCGCGAGCCGTCGTACGTCCTCGTCGTCCGGGAGCAGGTCGGGCGCGTCGGCGCGGAAGACCGCGGTGCACGAGGGCTCCAGGCCGATGACCGGGGTGCCCGCCTCGATCCAGGGCCGCAGGACGCGGACGCTGCGGCGCAGCACCTTCTTGGCCACGCCGAGCTGACCGGTGGAGATCCAGGTGAGACCGCAGCACACCGGGCGGCTCGGCACCGCGACACGGAAGCCGGCGTCCTCCAGGACCTTCACGGCCGACCGGGCGACGGCCGGGTGGAAGTACGTGCTGAAGGTGTCCGGCCACAGCACCACCGCCTTCGGGTCGCCCGGAACGGGCTCGGCGGTGGAGCGGGCCTGCCACCACTGGAGGAACGACTGCTCCGCGAAGACGGGTGCCTCGCGCTCGGGCGCCACCCCGGCCAGCCGTTTGCCGGCCCGGGCCAGCACGGGCGCCCGGAGCGCCGCGTTGACCGCCCGGGGGCCGACCCGGGAGAGCCGGGCCCACAGCGGCAGCCAGCCCAGCGCGTAGTGCGCGGCGGGGCGCAGCCGGCCGGCGTAGTGGTGGGAGAGGAACTCGGCCTTGTAGGTGGCCATGTCGACGCCGGTGGGGCAGTCGGACTTGCAGCCCTTGCAGGCCAGACAGAGGTCGAGGGCGTCGCGTACGGCGGTGGAGCGCCAGCCGTCGGTCACCGGCGAGTCGGTGTGTCCGCCGAGCATCTCGAAGAGCAGCCGGGACCGGCCGCGCGTGGAGTGCTCCTCCTCGCCGGTCGCCCGGTAGGAGGGGCACATCACGCCGCCGGAGTGGGTGCGGCAGTTGCCGATGCCGACGCAGCGCAGCACGGCCCGGGTGAAGGAGCCGTCGTCCTCCCGGTAGCCGAAGCGGGCGCGGGTGGAGGCGGGGCGCCAGCGCGGGCCGAGCCGCAGGTTCTCGTCGACGCGGTGGGGCCCTGCGGACCCGGGTGAGACGACCTTGCCGGGGTTCATCCGGTTGCCCGGGTCGAAGAGCGCCTTGACCTCGGACATCGCGGTGACCAGGGTGTCCCCGAACATCACCGGGAGGAGTTCGGCGCGGGCCTGGCCGTCGCCGTGTTCCCCCGAGAGCGACCCGCCGTAGGAGCTCACCAGCTCCGCGGCCTCGAAGAGGAACGCGCGGAACCGCGCGACCCCCTCGGCGGTCTTCAGGCCGAAGGGGATACGGGTGTGGACGCAGCCCTGGCCGAAGTGCCCGTACACCGACGGATGGTCGTAGTCGAACTTCTGGAACAGCTCCTTCAGGTCGCGCAGATAGTCGCCGAGCCGGTCCGGCGGCACTGCCGAGTCCTCCCAGCCCTCCCACGTCTCGCGCTCGTCCGGCGGGCGGGCGGTGACCCCCAGCCCGGCTTCGCGCGCCTTCAGCATCTCCTGTTCCCGTGCCGGGTCGTCGGAGAAGGTGACGGACTCGTCCCCGGCGTCCCGCCCCAGCGCCCGCAGCAGGTCGTACGCCTTGGTGTCCACCTCGTCCTGGGTGTCTCCGGCGAACTGCACGAGCAGCCAGCTGCTGCCCGCCGGGAAGCTCTCCAGCGATTCGACGTGGGCACGTTCCTCACGCATGAGCTGGGCCATGCGGTCGTCCATCGCCTCCAGCTGGGTGGGCTCGCTGTGGGCCAGCAGCCGGGGGACGTCGTCCGCCGCCGCGCAGATGTCGTCGTAGCCGAGCACCAGCATCGACTCACGGGCCGGCACCGGCACCAGCTCCAGCTCCGCCCGCACCACGGTGACCAGCGTGTTCTCGCTGCCGACCAGGGCGCGGGCGACATCGAAGCCGTTCTCCGGGAGCAGCGAGTCCAGGTTGTAGCCGGACACCCGGCGCGGGATGCGCGGATAGCCGCGCCGCACTTCGCCGAGATACCGCCCGATGATCTCGCGCAGCCCCGTGTACAGCTCGGCCCGGCGCCCGCCCGCAGCCACGATCTCCTCGAACTCGGCGTCCGTGGTCGGCCCCACCCACATCCGGGTGCCGTCGTAGGTGACGACCTCCAGGCGCCGTACGTTGTCGACGGTCTTCCCGTACGCCTGGGCCGACGCGCCGCACGAGTTGTTGCCGATCATGCCGCCGAGCGAGCAGTGGTTGTGCGTGGACGGCTTGGGCCCGAACTTCAGCTTGTGGGACGCCAGTTGGCGGTTGAGCTCGTCCAGGACGATCCCGGGCTCGACCACGCACGTACGCTGCCGGGGGTCCACGGAGATGAGCCGGTGGCAGTACTTGGTCCAGTCGAGGACGACGGCGGTGTTGGTGCACTGGCCGCCCAGGCTGGTGCCGCCGCCGCGCGAGAGCACCGGGGCGTCGTACTCCCGGCACACGGTGATCGCCTCGACGGCGGCCTCGACGGTGCGGGGCACCACGACGCCGATCGGGACCTGGCGGTAGTTCGAGCCGTCGGTGGCGTAGGCCGCACGGCTGCCCGCGTCGAAGCGCACCTCGCCGTCCACCCGGTCGCGCAGCGCCTGCTCCAGCGAGGGGCGCTCCCGCCGCTCGCCGTCGCGTGGAGCCGTCCCGCCGGTCGCGCCCATGGCACACCCTCTCCGATCGACACCTCTTCGGCACCGGCCCGGTCACCGTGGCCCGACCGGGCGCGTTGGCCCGGTACCCCCGCGAGAACACCTCACACGGGCGCCCGGGCGATGTTTTCTTTCGCGCCCACCGGTCACCCGGCGTGCACGAGCCCGTCCGAAGGAGCGGCCATGACCGAGTACGGCTACTTTCTGTCGAGCGAGGAGCACACGCCCGCCGAGCTGGTCGAGCAGGCCCGGATGGCCGAGCAGGCGGGATTCACCTCACTGTGGATATCCGACCACTACCACCCCTGGAACGACAGCCAGGGCCAGTCCCCGTTCGTCTGGTCGGTGGTGGGGGCGCTGTCGCAGGCCGTGTCCCTGCCGGTCGGGACCGCGGTGACGTGCCCGACCGTCCGTATGCACCCGGCGGTCGTGGCGCAGGCCGCCGCCACCAGCGCCGTACAGCTCGGTGGCCGCTTCCGGCTCGGGGTGGGAACGGGCGAGGCCCTCAACGAGCACATCCTCGGTGACGCCTGGCCGGAGGCCCCAGTACGCCTGGAGATGCTGGAGGAGGCCATCCAGGTGATGCGTCTGCTGTTCACGGGTGACCAGGTCAGCCATCGGGGCAAGCACTACACCGTGGAGAACGCCCGGCTGTACACCGTCCCGGACGAGCCCGTGCCCATCGACGTGTCCGCCTTCGGCCCACGGGCCGGGGAGCTGGCGGGCCGCGCCGGGGACGGCCTGGTCGCCATGGCACCGGACGCGGCGCTGATCGGACGCTTCCGCCGCAGTGGAGGCGGCGGCAAGCCGGTGGCCGCCGGACTGAAGGTGTGCTGGGGACCCGACCGCGAGGACGCGGTCCGCGAGGCCCACCGGCTGTGGGCCAATGAGCAGCTGCCGGGCGAGCTGCCCCAGGTGCTGCCGACGCCGCGCCACTTCGAGCAGGCCTCCGAACTGGTGACGCCCGAGCGGGTCGCAGCCAATGTGACCTGCGGAAACGACGTGGATCAGCACATCGCCGCGCTGCGCGAGTACGCCGACGCCGGGTTCGACACCGTGTACGTCAACCAGATCGGCAAGGAGCAGCGCGGCTTCTTCGACTTCTACCGCACCAAGGTCCTGCCCCAGCTGGCCTGAAACGCCGCCCGCCCGGGACCGCCCAGCACGTTGAGGAGCCACTCATGAACACCGTCACGCTCGCCCAGACCCTCGCCGCCGACACCTCGTCGTCCTGGCTGTTCGTGATCGTGGGCGTCCTCGTCGTGGCCGTACTGATCGCGGCGTTCTGGTACGGCAGCCGCCGGGCAGCGCGACGCCCGGCGCCTTCGCAGGAGCCCCAGCCGCGCGCGGACTCCTGGCAGACGCCGGACGCCGAGGCGCCTCCGGGGCATCCGCAGGGACCGGACGCCCCGGAGCACGACCACCACATCTAGCGGCCCGGGGAGGGCGCCGGGTGTCAGGCGTTCTCCGCCTGGAACATCCAGGCGTGCTTCTCCAGCTCGCCGGTCAGCGAGATGAGCAGGTCCTGGGTGACCGGGTCCGGCTTCTCGGTCGCGGCGATCCGCTCGCGCATGCGCTCGACCACCCGGCCGAGGGCCTCCACCAGCACCTGCACGGCCTCGTTGTCCTTGATCCAGCCCTCCGGGACGGTGCCGATCGCGGAGGTCTCCGATACGGTGGCGGCCCGTCCGTCAGGGGCGATGCCGAGTGCGGAGGCGCGCTCGGCCACGATGTCGGAGTGCGTGCGCGCCGTGGTGACGACGTCGTCGAGCTGGAGGTGGACCGAGCGGAAGCGCGGGCCCACCACGTTCCAGTGCACCTGCTTGGCCGCCAGCGACAGATCCACCAGATCCACCAGGGCGCCCTGCAGTGCGTTCCCCACGACCTTCAGGTCGGCATCCGGCAGCGAGCTCTTCACGGCAGCCATGGCGTTCTCCATTCCTCGAATACTGTCCCGGTGTGCGGGAGGCGTGCGGGAGGCCTGTTGTGCCGTCCCATCGCTGCGCCTTCCTTGAAACGCGAGGATCAAACCGGGCACGGGCCGCCCGCACACCCCGGCGGCACACCTCCCGGCCCAGCCGCGCACACCCACCCGCGCACACCAGCCCCCGGCGCCGCGGCACGGAGCGTACGGAAATACCCTGGTCCCCATGGAGCTCTCAGGACACATCGCCACCGACCGCCCGCTGCTCGTGCTGGCCGTCAAGGAAGAGGCGCAATTCCTCGACACGGATCTGCCCGTCCTCCTCACCGGTATGGGCAAGGTGAACGCGGCGAGCGCGCTGGCGACCGTCCTGGCCCGCGGCCCGCACCCCTCCCGCATCGTCAATCTGGGCACCGCGGGGGCGCTGCGCCCGGGGTGGACGGGCACCCACGTCATAGGCTCGGTGCTCCAGCACGACCTGGACAGTGACGTACTGGCGGCGCTGACCGGTGAGATGTACGGCCCGCCGCTGGAGGTGTCCGGCGAGGGCGGTCCGACGCTGGCGACCGGTGACACCTTCATCGCGGACGAGGAGTCGCGCGCCCGGCTGGCGCTGCGCGCCCACCTCGTCGACATGGAGGGCTACGCCCTGGCCTCGGTCGCCCAGCACGCCGGGCTGCCCCTGCAGATGGTCAAGCACGTCAGCGACGAGGCGGGCGAGGGCGCGGCCAGGACGTGGCGCGAGTCGGTGGCGGAGTGCGCTGCCGTTCTCGCCGCCTGGGCGCGGGTGAACATCCCGGAGTACGCCGCCTGAGCACCGTCCCCGTCTCCCCCCACCGACCCCGCCTGCGCGATCGCGCTCACTACGGCGGGGTTTCGAGCATCTATTGACATGTGCGCGTCGCTGCGCTGCACTGGTGCGCCGCGCCATCTGCCTCGCACCGCTCCCTGCCCCTCACCCGACCGGGGACACGCCATGCGACTGCTCAGATTCCTGATCGCCGCGGTCTGCGCGCTGGCCGCACTCACCCTGCCTGGCGTCACCGCCGCTCCGGCACGGGCCGCCGCCGCTCCCCCGCAGACCGTTCCGGCGCTGCGGCAGTGGACGGCCGGCTCCGGCTCGTACACCTTCACCGCCGCCGGCCGGATCGCCGTCGACCCCGCCCACTCCGCCCAACTCGGCGACGAGGCGGCCACGTTGGCGGACGACCTGGCCGCCCAGACCGGGCGGACGGTCACCGTCTTCACCGGCGCCCCCGCCCCCGGCGACATCGCCCTCACGCTCGGCGACACCACACTGCCCGCCGAGGGCTACCGGATGACCGTCGGCGAGACCGTCGCCATCCGGGCCGGGACCGACACCGGCGCCTTCTACGGCACCCGTACGCTCCTGCAACTCCTGCACCAGTCCCCCTCGGTGCCCGCCGGGACAGCGGTCGACTGGCCCACCAAGCCCGAGCGCGGGCTCATGATCGACCAGGGCCGGAAGTTCTTCACCGTCGCCTGGGTCGCGCAGCACATCAAGGAGCTGGCCTACCTCAAGCTCAACTACTTCCACTTCCACCTGTCGGACACCTTCGGCTTCCGGCTGGAGAGCTCCACCCATCCGGAGATCGTCTCCGCCGACCACTACACCAAGCAGGACATCGCGGACCTGGTGGCGCTGGGGCAGAGGTACCACGTCACCATCGTCCCGGAGATCGACACCCCCGGGCACATGAACGCGATCCTGGCCGCCCATCCCGAGCTCAGGCTCAAGAACAGCTCCGGCACGGCCGACGCCGGGTTCATCGACCTCTCGCTGCCCGGCTCGTACACCCTGATCAAGGACCTGGTGAACGAGTACCTGCCGCTCTTCCCCGCCCGCTACTGGCACATCGGCGCGGACGAGTACGTCACCGACTACGGCAGCTACCCCCAGCTCCTCAGCTACGCCCGCGCCCACTACGGGGCGGGCGCCACCGCCAAGGACACCTACTACGGATACGTCAACTGGGCCGACGCTCTGGTGCGCGCGGGCGGGAAGACCACCCGGATGTGGAACGACGGCATCAAGTCCGGCGACGGCACCGTCACCCCGAACGCGGACATCGTCGTCGAGTACTGGTACAACTACGGCCTCACCCCCCAGCAGTTGGCGGCGGCCGGGCACACCGTGGCCAACGAGTCCTGGACACCCACCTACTACGTCCTCGGCGGCGCCAAACCCGACACCAGGTGGATGTACGAGACGTGGACCCCGGACCTCTTCCAGGGCGGCACCACCCTGGGTGACCCCACCCGCAATCCCGGCTCGCTGATCCATGTGTGGTGCGACAACCCCGGCGCGGAGACGGAGGACCAGATCGCGGGCGGCATCATGTATCCGCTGCGCGCTCTCGCCCAGCAGACCTGGGGCTCCCCCAAGCCGGTGGCCTCCTACGCCGCGTTCACCCCGATCGTCGCCGCCGTCGGCCACAACCCCGCCTGGCCGGGCCTCTCCCAGCCCGGCAACCTCGCCCGCAACCGCCCCACCACCGCCTCCAGCACCGAGACGGCGAACTTCCCGCCCGCCTCGGCCACCGACGGCGATCCCGCCACCCGCTGGTCCAGCGCCTACAGCGACCCGCAGTGGCTCCAGGTGGACCTGGGCTCCACCCAGAGCGTCAGCCGTGTGGTGCTGCGCTGGGAGGCGGCGTACGGCAGGGTTTTCCAGATCCAGGTCTCCGACGACGCCGCGGCCTGGCGCACGCTCTACTCCACCACCGGCGGCAGCGGCGGCGTCCAGGACCTCACCGGTCTCTCCGGCTCCGGGCGGTACATCCGCCTGTACGCCACGCAGCGGGGCACCTCGTACGGGTACTCGCTCTACGAGTTCGAGGTCTACGGTGGCCAGCTGAGCGGTACGCACACCCTCACCGCGGCCGGCCAGGCGCTCGACGACCCGGCGAGCTCCACCACGTCCGGCACCCAGCTGATCACCTGGGCCCCGCACGGCGGCGCCAACCAGCGGTGGCAGCTGACCCCCGACGGGGGCGGCGGTTACACGCTGGTGAACGGGGCCTCCGGGCTCTGCGCGGACGTGGCCGGGGGCGCCACCACGGCGGGTGCGGCCGTCGTCCAGACCGCCTGTGCCGGCCGCGTCAGCCAGCGCTGGCGGTTCACCGCGCTCGGCTCGGGCCGCTATTCGGTGGCCAACATGAACAGCGCGCTCCTGCTGACCACCGCGTCCTCGGCCGACGGCGCCCCGGTCACCCAGCGGGCGGCCGACGGCTCGGCGTACCAGCAGTGGCAGGTCGGCTGAGCCGTGCTGCCCGGCCCGTCACACCGGCGGCTCCGGGGGGAGCGTCGTGACCCCCGGGGCCGGTTCGGGCCAGACGAGCAGGACGGGACAGGGCGCGTGGTCGAGGACGAAGCGGGAGGCGGGGCCCAGGCTCCTCGGCCCCAGCCGGGAGCGGTCGCCGTCGCGGGCGAAGACGAGCAGGCCGGCGCCCTCGGCGGCGGCGACGACCTCCCGTTCCACGCGTCCCGTGCGCTCCTCGCGCCGGCACGGGAGGCCGAGCCGGTGGGCGGCGGCGTCCAGGAGGTCGTGGGCGGAGACGTCCGCGAGGTGCTCCAGCCGGGTGCCGGGGTCGCGCTCGCGGTGGCCGCGACCGAGGAGCCCGGCGAAGGCCCCGTGGGCCACACCGGGGACGTCGTGGCCGGTGACGTGGAGCAGCACGATGTCGGCGCCGTCGCCCGTGTGGGCGCGGGCGGCGTCGACGCACGCGGGCCAGGAGCCCTCGGTGATCCAGACGACGACGGTCATGGTGCATCAGCCTCCGAACGCGTGCAGCGATCCCCACAGTGCCAGTACGGCGAGCGCCAGGGCGAGGGGCACGACGAGAAGGCCGAGCCGGGTGAACTCCCCCAGGTCGACGTCGCTGTCGTGCTCCCGCACGATGCGCCGCCACAGCAGGGTCGCCAGGGACCCGGCGTAGGTGAGGTTGGGTCCGATGTTCACCCCGAGGAGCACCGCGAGCACCGCGCCGGGGCCGGTCGGCGCGGTCAGCGGCAGCAGGACCAGGACGGCGGGCAGGTTGTTGATGACGTTGGCCAGGACGGCGGCCAGCGCGGCGACGCCCAGCAGCGCGAGGAAGCCGGTGCCGCCGGGGACCAGATGGGCGAGGCCGGAGGCGAGGCCGTTGTCGACGACGGCGCGGACCACGATGCCCAGGGCGAGGACGAAGGCGAGGAACGGCAGCGCCGCGGCCCCGACGAGCGCGGCGGGCGTGGTGCGGCGGCGCACCAGGGCACGGGTCGCCAGGACGAGCGCGCCGGCCGCCGCCGCCCAGGCCGGGTCGATCCCGACCGCCGAGGTGAGGACGAAACCGGCCAGTGTGCCGACCACGGTCAGCAGCGCGAACAGGGGCAGTGCGGGCGGCTCGCCCTCGGTCCGGACCGGCGCCCCGGCGTCCAGGTCGGTGGCGAAGAACCGCCGCAGCACCACGTACTCGACCCCGATGGCCGCCAGCCACGGCAGGGTCATTAGCGCGGCGAACCGGGTGAAGCTCAGCCCGCTGGCGGTGAACGCGAGCAGGTTGGTGAGGTTGGAGACGGGCAGCAGCAGCGACGCCGTGTTCGACAGATGGGTGCAGGCGTAGACATGGGGCTTGGGCCGCACCCCGAGCCGCGCCGCGGTGGCGAAGACCACCGGGGTGAGCAGCACCACGGTGGCGTCCAGGCTGAGCACCGCCGTGATGACCGAGGCGACGACGAACACCTGCGCGAGCAGGCGGCGGGGTTTCCCGGCGGCGGTGCGGGCCATCCAGGCCCCGCAGGCCTGGAACAGGCCCTCGTCGTCGCAGAGCTGGGCGAGGACGAGCACCGCCGCCAGGAACCCGACGACGGGGCCGAGCCGGACGGCCTCGGCCTGCGCGTGCCCCCACGAGATCGCCCCGCAGGCGATGACCACCCCCGCGGCCGGGACCGCCACCACCGCTTCGGGCCAGCCCCACGGGCGTACCACCGCACACACCAGGACCGCTACCAGCAGCCCGGCCGACACAACCTCAGCACCCCAGATGTTCAGGGCCAACTCCTCGCAGACAACTCCGGTGACCGGCCTCTATGGAAACACCGGCCTCTATGGAAACAGACGCGGCACCGTCACCGCGTCAGGCCGCCACCCGGCAGCGGCCCCGGCTGCAGTCCGCGGCGGCCCGCCGCCCAGTTCCGCAGCTCGGTGGTCGCCACGTCCTCGATCTCCTCCTGGAGTCTTCGGCGGCACTCCTCGTCCCGCTCGGCCTCGGGGACCAGCCGGTAGCGCCGGACCGCCAGCCGCAGCCTGGACCAGGCCTCGGCGGCGAGCACATGGCGCTCGGTGTGGTTGAACACCTGGCGGAACCCGCCGATGAAGACGGTGAGTCCGGCCAGGGTGGCGGTGGTCGCCGCGGGTGCCTGGATGCCGGCCGCGACGACCGTGGCGGCGCCGGTGAGGAGTGCGCTCAGCTCGGTCAGCCAGTGCCAGCGGCGGGCCCGGTCGCGCGTGCGGGCGTACCAGCGGAGATCGGTGAGGGCCTGCTCCAGGAGGGGGTCGTCGACCGGGGCGGGCTGCGATGGAGTTCGTCTGCGTATCGGCACGTCCCCATGGTCCCCCGGCTACCCGGCCGCGGGGGCGCGATCTCCTTGACGGGTTTCCCGGTAGCGGCCGGGGGTGGTGTCGAAGGGGGACCGCGCGGGGAGCTGATCCGGTGGGTATCTGAGTACGGAACTGAGTACGACCGCTCAGGTCCGCGTCCCGC
>NZ_JBJHPC010000134.1:0-13949 GCF_045257485.1 Streptomyces sp. YS-3
GCCTCGTAAGGGGTGGAGCTGACTGGTACTAATAGGCCGAGGGCTTGTCCTCAGTTGCTCGCGTCCACTGTGTTAGTTCTGAAATAACGAACAGCCGTGTTGTTGCCCGGTTTCGTTAATTTCATAGTGTTTCGGTGGTCATAGCGTTAGGGAAACGCCCGGTTACATTCCGAACCCGGAAGCTAAGCCTTTCAGCGCCGATGGTACTGCAGGGGGGACCCTGTGGGAGAGTAGGACGCCGCCGAACAATTTTTACGCGGGTTCCCGAGCTTCGGCTCGGGGACCCGCGTTTTTTTATGCCCGATCACCTGTTGTTCATATGGTGCGAGCACCATGCCCAGCTATGGGGATCATCGGAAAGCTGGAGTCCGCACGCCTCACGGCGGGGGACGAAGTGATCGTGCCGGCCTACGACGACGGCACCGTGGCCCGGGCCGTCGTGGCGGCCGGAGCCCTGCCGGTGTTCGCCGACATAGACCCGGAGACGTACTGCCTGGGGGTCGGGGGCATCGAGGCCGTGGTGACTTCGCGGACGGTCGGGCTCGTACTCGTGCACCGCTTCGGGCACCCGGGCGCCGCCGAGGAGTTCAGGCAACTCGCGGGTCGGCTCCGGCTGTTGCTGGTGGAGCAGGACGAGGACGAGGGCGACGACGGTCAGGGCGGTGGCGTGGGGCAACGTCGTGAGCGGGCCGGGTACTTGGACCGGCGGCTCGTCGGCGTACGGACGCCCGTGCCGGCCGCCGGGCACACGTACCAGCGCTATGTCGTACGGGTGCCGGGGAACGGGCGGCCGGACCGGGACGCGTTCGCGCGGTTGCTGCGGCGGCGCGGGGTCGCGTGCGAGGTGCCCGTGCCCACGCCCGTACACCGGACTCGGGAGTTCAGGCGGATCGGGTGTGTGCTGCCGGAGACCGAGCGGGCCGTGGACGAGACGCTCGCGCTGCCCCGCCTCGACGGGCTCTCCGGCGCGGACGTACGGAAGTTGGTGTCGGTCTGCAATGCGCTCGGCGGCCTGCTGCAGCCCGCGTGACGGGGTGCCGGGCGGGGAGCTGGAGGAACGGGCGGACGTGGTTCGGAACACCGTCTGATTCGGGGTATGCTTTATCTCGTTGGTGAGGGGGAAACCCCGAAACAACAACCGGCCCCTATAGCTCAGTCGGTAGAGCGTCTCCATGGTAAGGAGAAGGTCTGCGGTTCGATTCCGCATGGGGGCTCAGCAGAAAACGATGAAAGGCCCCGCCCACTTGGGCGGGGCCTTTCGCGTTCCTACGGCCACCGGTCGGCGGTGGCCCTGGTCCTGTCGGGCCCCGGTGCCCCGGCTGCGCTAATGCCGGGGCTGTTCCGGGATCCGCATCGACAGGATCGCCATGTCATCGGACGCGGGCTCGGCGGCGAAGCGTTCCACCGCGCGCAGGACGCGGGCCGCAACGGCGCCGGCGGTCAGGCCCGTACACGTGGCGAGGACGTCGGTCAGACCGTCGTCTCCCAACATGCGGGTACCCTCCCGGCGTTCGGTGATGCCATCGGTTACGCAGAGAAGGACATCGCCCGGGTCGAGGGTGATCGTCTCCTCGTACAGCTCCAGGTCCTCCATGACGCCGAGCAGCGGCTGCGGCTCGGCGGCGGGCTCGACCGTGCCGTCCTGGCGCAGGCGCAGCGGGAGCGGGTGGCCCGCGCAGACGACCTTCAGGACGGCGCTGCCGTCCTCCTGGGGCCACAGCTCGCCGTAAAGGAGCGTCAGGAAGCGGCTGCGGGCACCCTCGTCGAGGATCGCGGCGTTGAGGCGCTCCAGGACAGCGGGGCCGCCGAAGCCCTCGCGGGCGAGCAGGCGCAGCGCGTGGCGGGCCAGGCCCGTGACGGCCGCCGCCTCGGGGCCGGTGCCGCACACATCGCCGATGGCGAAGCCGTACGCGCCGTCGCGGATGGGGAAGAGGTCGTAGAAGTCGCCGCCGACCTCGTTGCCCTCGCCGGCCGCTCGGTAGATGACCTCGACCTCGACGCCGGGGATCTGGGGGAGGCCCGGGGGCAACAGGCTGCGCTGGAGGGAGCGGCTGATGGCCGTGCGCTCCGAGTAGAGGCGGGCGTTGTCGAGGGCGAGCGCGGCCCTGCGTGAGAGGTCCTCGGCCAGCTCCAGGATCTCCTGGCGGAAGTGGTCGTCGGAGGGCTTGCCGAGCGTGAGCATGCCGATGACGCGGTTACGGGCGACGAGGGGCAGGACCACCGTCTCACCGCCGACGGCGGCGGCCGTGGACAGCGTGGTGCCGAGGCCGCTGCCCAGGTGCGGGCTGCTGTCGCGGCCGAGGTCGCGCATCGAGGTGCGCAGCGCGGCCTGGTGGGCCGCTTCGCCGGGGGCGCTCCAGACGCGGGCGCCCGGGGTGGGGACCGGCTCCGGCGGGTCSATCTTGGACAGGAGGGCCTTGAGGCCGTCGATGCGCTCCTCGTCCTCGTGGAGGACATAGGACAGGTACGGGTCGGAGGACTGGTCCGCGATCGTGTAGACGGCGCACCAGGTGGCGAGGGTGGGGACGGTCATCTGTGCCATCAGGGCCAACGTCTGGTCCCGGTCCAGGGTTCCCGCCAGCAGGTCCGAGGCCTCCACGAGGAAGCTCAGCGATCCCCGGCGGAGCCGTTCGAGCTCACCGAGGCGTGCCGACTCGACGGCGAGCGCGATGCGGTCGGCGGCGAACTGCAGGCGCAGCGCCTCTTCGTTGGAGTAGCGGCCGGGGGATTCGGCGGCGACGCCGAGGGAGCCGGTGAGGCGGCCCTCGACCTTGAGCGGGACGGTGACGACCGAGCGCATGCCGGAGCCGCCGAGGATGGGGACGGCGCCGGGGACGGCGGCGAGGTCCTCGTGGACGGCGGGCATCCGGGCCGAGCCGTATCGGCCGGTGCCCGCTTCGACGGGCACGCGCGCGAAGCGCTGGCGGGCGGAGGGCAGGCCGGTGGTGGCGCGGACCTCCAGTTCGGTCTCGTCGTCGGTGGCCAGGAGCAGGAAGGCGGCGTCGCCGTCGAGCATGTCGCGGGCGCGTTCCACGGTGCGCTGGAGCAGTCCGTCCAGGTCGTCGGGGGCGGGGGAGCCGATGAAGACCTCGAACGGGTCGACGTTGCGGCTCTCGCCCATGGCCGCGGGGTCGCCCGCGGGGGCGCGCACGGGGGTCTGGAGCACGGCTCGCTCGTCGTCACGGACCAGCAGGCAGACGGTGGACGGCTCGCCGTTGGTGTCCCGCACCCGCAGATGTGAGGCGTACACGGGCAGGACGCGGCCGTCGGCGCCCCGGATGCCGTAGCTGCCCTCCCAGCGCGACAGCTGTAGGGCCTCGACGATCCCGGTGGAGGTGCCGGGGGTGTGCGGCCAGGCCGCGAAGTCGGTGAGCTGCTTTCCGGTGACCTTCTCGGCGGGGTAGCCGAACAGCTCCTCGGCGTCCTCGTTCCAGGCGCGGACGGCGCCGGTGCGGTCGATCTGGATGACCGCGACGCGGACCCGGCCGTCGGTGACGGGCAGCAGGTCCAGGGGCAGGGCGGGTCCGGCCGAGCGGGTGCCCACCCGGCGGGCGGGCAGGTCGAGTTGGAACCAGACGTGCTTCTGGGTGGGGGTGTACTCGACGCCCCAGCGGGAGGCGATGGCGGCGCACAGCAGGAGGCCGCGGCCGTTCTCGCGTTCGGGGCCGGCGACCTCGGCGGGGGAGGCGTGGAGCGGAACCTCACGTTCGGGGTAGTGGTCGGCGACCTCGACGCGGACGCCGTCCTCGGAGCGCAGGCACAGGACGTCGGCGGCGGTACCGGCGTGGACGACCGCGTTGGTGACCAGCTCGCTGGTGAGGACGACGGCGTCGTCGACGACGTCCGCGTACCCCCAGCCCTGGAGGGTGTCGCGGACGAAGGCGCGGGCGGTCGCGACGGACCGTCCGACGGGTTCGAAGCTGGCTTCCGCCCGCGCGGTGATCACAGAACTCCTTGTACGCGTCTCGACGGCCGGTTTCCCCTGCCGGGGTCCGGGAAGGTGCCCCCCGGGAATCAACACTCCCATGTGTGGCCCGCCCCCTCCGGTGTCCCGTGGTCGTCCTTGCGGCTCCCGCGGCTCCCCGGGCTCACAGGAGCAGGGGGCGCCGCCGCCTTCGGACGGACCGGGGCGGTTGGACAGCCGGAAGCCAGGTTACTTACCTTCACTGTCCTAGCGGATGCCGGTCACCAGTGTTTCCGTCCTCCGTGGGCGGGGACGGTATGCGAAGCTGCCGAACTGTTATGGCCGGGTCCGGCCATGGTGAAACACTGGGAAGGCTTCGAGGAAAGCCCGACTAGGGCGGTCGACCCCTGCGGGAGGGACACGGTGGAGTCTGACGTGGCGGCGCGTGGCAAGAGCACGCGCGCGAAGGGCGGACGGACCCGCGGCAACGGGACGACCGAGGTGGACACCGCTGCGCTGCAGCGGCTGCTCGCCGCACTGGCGTCGATGCGGGACGGCAATTTCCGTAAACGGCTGACCGTCTCCGGGGACGGGATGATGGCCGAGATCGCCGCCGTCTTCAACGAGGTCGCCGACCGCAATCTGCATCTGACCGGTGAGATCGCCCGGGTGCGGCGGATGGTGGGCCGGGAGGGGAAGCTGACCGAGCGGCTGGAGACCGGGGCCTGTGAGGGCTCCTGGGCAGCCGCCATCGACGCCTCCAACGCTCTGGTGGACGATCTGGCCAGGCCGGTCTCCGAGGTCGGCAGGGTGCTGTCTGCGGTCGCGGAGGGCGATCTGGAGCAGCGCATGGACCTGCGCTCGCACGGCGTGGACAACGCCGAGCGACCGCTGCGGGGCGAGTTCCTCAAGGTGGGGCGGACCGTCAACAACCTGGTCGACCAGTTGTCGGCGTTCACCGATGAAGTGACGAGGGTCGCACTGGAGGTCGGTACCGAGGGCAAGCTCGGCGGCCAGGCCCAGGTGCGTGGAATGTCCGGTTCGTGGAAGGATCTCACGGATTCGGTGAACACGATGGCGTACCGGCTGACGGCCCAGGTACGTGACATCGCTCTCGTGACGACGGCGGTCGCCAAGGGTGATCTGTCGCGCAAGGTGACCGTGCATGTCGCCGGCGAGATGCTGCAGCTGAAGAACACCGTGAACACGATGGTCGACCAGCTCTCCTCGTTCTCCTCCGAGGTGACGCGGGTCGCGCGCGAGGTGGGCACCGAGGGCGAGCTCGGCGGACAGGCGCAGGTGCCCGGGGTCGCGGGCGTGTGGAAGGACCTCACGGACTCCGTCAACCTGATGGCGGGCAACCTGACCGCCCAGGTGCGCGGGATCGCGCAGGTGACGACGGCGGTCGCCAATGGTGACCTGTCACAGAAGGTGACCGTCAACGCGCGCGGTGAGGTCGCCCAGCTCGCCGAGACGATCAACCAGATGACCGAGACGCTGCGTACGTTCGCGGACGAGGTGACCCGGGTCGCCAACGAGGTCGGGGCCGAGGGCCTGCTCGGCGGGCAGGCGCAGGTGCCGGGTGCGGCGGGCACCTGGAAGGACCTGACCGACTCGGTGAACACGGTCTTCCGCAACCTGACGACGCAGGTGCGGGACATCGCTCAGGTGACCACGGCGGTCGCCAACGGTGACATGACCCAGAAGGTCACGGTCGACGTCGCGGGCGAGATGCTGGAGCTGAAGAACACCGTCAACACGATGGTCGACCAGCTCCAGTCCTTCGGTTCCGAGGTGACCCGGGTGGCCCGGGAGGTCGGCGTGGAGGGGCGCCTGGGCGGCCAGGCCGAGGTGCCGGGCGCGGCGGGCACCTGGAAGGACCTGACGGACTCCGTCAACAACGCGTTCCGCAACCTCACCGGCCAGGTGCGCAACATCGCCCAGGTGACGACGGCGGTCGCCAACGGTGACCTGTCGCAGAAGGTCACGGTGGACGTCTCCGGCGAGATGCTGGAGCTGAAGAACACCGTCAACACGATGGTCGACCAGCTGGCGTCGTTCGCCGCCCAGCTGACACGGATGGCCCAGGACGTGGGTACGGAGGGCCGGCTCGGCGGCCAGGCCCGGGTGGACGGCGTCTCCGGCACCTGGAAGGAGCTCACCGACTCCGTCAACTTCATGGCGGGCAACCTGACCTCCCAGGTGCGCCAGATCGCCCAGGTGACCACGGCGGTGGCGCGCGGTGATCTGTCGCAGAAGATCGACGTGGACGCGCGCGGCGAGATCCTGGAGCTCAAGAACACCATCAACAACATGGTCGACCAGCTGTCCGGCTTCGCCGAGCAGGTGACCAGGGTCGCGCGCGAGGTGGGCACCGACGGGCGCCTGGGCGGCCAGGCGCAGGTCCCGGGCGTGGCCGGGGTGTGGCGCGATCTCACGGACTCGGTGAACGGCATGGCCGGCAACCTCACCGCCCAGGTCCGCAACATCGCCCAGGTCGCCACGGCGGTGGCGCGCGGTGATCTGTCGCAGAAGATCGACGTGGACGCGCGCGGCGAGATCCTGGAACTCAAGAACGTCCTGAACACCATGGTCGACCAGCTCTCGAACTTCGCGGAGCAGGTGACCCGGGTGGCCCGCGAGGTGGGCACCGAGGGCATCCTGGGCGGCCAGGCCGAGGTGCAGGGCGTCTCCGGTACCTGGAAGGACCTGACGCAGTCCGTCAACTTCATGGCGAACAACCTGACGTTCCAGGTGCGCAACATCGCCGAGGTGACGACGGCGGTCGCCAAGGGCGACCTCTCGAAGAAGATCACCGTTGACGCCAAGGGCGAGATCCTGGAGCTGGTGACCACCGTCAACACGATGGTCGACCAGCTCTCGAACTTCGCGGACGAGGTCACCAGGGTCGCGCGCGAGGTCGGCACCGAGGGCATCCTCGGCGGCCAGGCCCGGGTGCGCGGTGTCACCGGCATCTGGAAGGACCTCAGCGACAACGTCAACCTGATGGCCGCGAACCTCACCTACCAGGTACGCAACATCGCCCGGGTCTCCACCGCCGTCGCCAACGGCGACCTCACCAAGAAGGTGACGGTCGAGGCGCGCGGCGAGGTCGCGGAGCTCGCCGACACCGTCAACACGATGGTGACGACCCTGTCGTCCTTCGCCGACCAGGTCACCCGGGTCGCGCGCGAGGTGGGCACCGACGGCATCCTGGGCGGCCAGGCGCGCGTCCCCGGCGTCTCCGGTACGTGGAAGGACCTCACCGAGTCGGTGAACTCCATGGCCGACAACCTCACCGGGCAGGTGCGCCAGATCGCCACGGTCACCACCGCCATCGCCAAGGGCGACCTCACCAAGAAGATCGACATCGACGCGCGCGGTGAGATCCAGGAGCTGAAGAACACCATCAACACGATGGTCGACCAGCTCTCCTCGTTCGCCGTGGAGGTCACCCGCGTCGCGCGCGAGGTGGGCACCGAGGGCCAGCTCGGCGGCCACGCGCGCGTACGCGACGTGGACGGCACCTGGCGCGACCTGACCGAGTCCGTGAACGAGATGGCCGGGAACCTGACCCGGCAGGTGCGCGCCATCGCGGCCGTGGCCACCGCGGTGACCCGCGGCGACCTCAACCTCAAGATCGACGTGGACGCGGCGGGCGAGATCCAGGCCCTCCAGGACAACATCAACACGATGATCGCCAACCTGCGCGACACCACGGTCGCCAACAAGGAGCAGGACTGGCTCAAGGGCAACCTGGCCCGTATCTCCGGCCTGATGCAGGGCCGGCGCGACCTCGACGACGTCGCCTCGCTGATCATGACCGAGCTGACACCGGTGGTCTCGGCCCAGCACGGCGCGTTCTTCCTGGCGCTGCCGACCGGCGGCTCCAACGAGGTCGGTGGTAACGAGGACAGCCCGTACGAGCTGAGGATGCGCGGCAGTTACGGGTACTCGGCGGGCTCGATGCCCACCTCCTTCCGGCCCGGTGAGACGCTGATCGGCACGGCGGCGGAGGAGAAGCGCACGATCCTGGTGGAGAACGTGCCGCCGGGCTATCTCAAGATCTCCTCCGGGCTCGGGGAGGCACCGCCCGCGCATGTGATCGTGCTGCCGGTGCTCTTCGAGGGCAAGGTCCTCGGGGTGATCGAACTGGCCTCCTTCCAGCCGTTCACCCAGATCCAGAAGGACTTCCTCAACCAGATCGCGGAGATGATCGCGACCAGCGTCAACACGATCAGCGTCAACTCCAAGACAGAGGTACTGCTCAAGCAGTCGCAGGAGCTGACCGAGCAGCTGCGCGAGCGGTCGGCGGAGCTGGAGAACCGGCAGAAGGCCCTTCAGGCCTCCAACGCGGAGCTGGAGGAGAAGGCCGAGCTGCTCGCCCAGCAGAACCGTGACATCGAGGTGAAGAACACCGAGATCGAGGAGGCCCGGCAGGTCCTGGAGGAGCGCGCCGAGCAGCTCGCCGTCTCGATGCGCTACAAGTCCGAGTTCCTGGCGAACATGTCGCACGAGCTGCGCACGCCCCTCAACTCCCTGCTGATCCTCGCCAAGTTGCTGGCCGACAACGCCGAGGGCAACCTCTCGCCGAAGCAGGTCGAGTTCGCGGAAACGATCCACGGTGCGGGTTCGGACCTGCTCCAGTTGATCAACGACATCCTGGACCTGTCCAAGGTCGAGGCGGGCAAGATGGACGTCAGTCCGACCCGGATCGCCCTGGTGCAGCTCGTCGACTACGTGGAGGCGACCTTCCGGCCGCTCACCGCCGAGAAGGGGCTCGACTTCTCCGTACGGGTCTCGCCGGAGCTTCCGGCGACGCTGCACACCGACGAGCAGCGGCTCCTCCAGGTGCTGCGCAACCTGCTGTCCAACGCGGTGAAGTTCACCGACAGCGGCGCCGTCGAGCTGGTGATCAGGCCCGCGCACGCCGATGTGCCGCACGCGATCCGCGAACAGCTCCTGGAGGCGGGCTCGTTGCGCGACGCGGACGCCGATCTGATCGCGTTCTCGGTGACCGACACCGGCATCGGCATCGCTGCCAGCAAGATGCGCGTGATCTTCGAGGCGTTCAAGCAGGCCGACGGTACGACCAGCCGCAAGTACGGCGGCACGGGCCTGGGGCTGTCGATCAGCCGGGAGATCGCCCGGCTGCTCGGCGGTGAGATCCACGCGGCGAGCGAGCCCGGCCGCGGCTCCACCTTCACGCTGTATCTCCCGCTGCATCCCAGCGAGTTGCCGCCGCAGGGCTACCCGCAGCTGCCGCCCGGCGGCGAGGCGGCCACCGAGGCCGGGCAGGGGGAGACGGGCCACCAGGACCCGTTCGCGCACGAGACCGCGACGCTCGCCCCCAGCGAGGCCCAGCCGGGGACGGCCGGGCTGTTCCGGCGCCGCCGCAAGGCGCTCGGCGCGGAGCCCGCCGCGACGCTGCCCGGCCAGCCGGGAGAGGCCCCCAGGGAGGCGTGGGCGGCCCAGGAGCCGGAGCACGCGCCCGTGCGCACCTTCCACTTCGGCGGCGAGAAGGTGCTGATCGTCGACGACGACGTACGGAACGTCTTCGCGCTCACCAGCGTGCTGGAACAGCACGGGCTGTCGGTGCTCTACGCGGAGAACGGCCGCGAGGGGATCGAGGTCCTGGAGCAGCACGAGGACACGGCCGTCGTACTGATGGACATCATGATGCCGGAGATGGACGGGTATGCCACGACGTCGGCGATTCGCCGGATGCCGCAGTTCGCCGGGCTGCCGATCATCGCGCTCACCGCGAAGGCGATGAAGGGCGACCGGGAGAAGGCGATCGAATCCGGCGCGTCCGACTATGTGACCAAGCCGGTCGACCCGGACCATCTGCTCTCGGTGATGGAGCAGTGGATGAGGGAGAAGTGATCGGTGGCCGCACGGTCCGCCGCGCGCGTTGCTGACTGACTGTGGCCGAGGGCGTGTGGGAGGGCGGTATTCGGGGAACCTTCTGGTCTCCCACTACGTTTCTGCTACGTGCACAGTGACATCGCGGTGACAGGGTGTGGCGACAGGCGGGGTGCGGCTACCATGACCGGCACAAGGACGGGCGGCGCAAGGGAGTCGTCCCCTGGGGCGGCGCCCGGTGCTTCCCCAAGTCCTTCGGACTGGGGAGGCCCCAAGCCGGGGCGAGGAGGACGGGCCATGGTGCAGAAGGCCAAGATCCTCCTGGTCGATGACCGGCCGGAGAATCTGCTGGCGCTGGAGGCCATCCTCTCTGCGCTCGATCAGACACTGGTGCGGGCATCGTCAGGGGAGGAAGCGCTCAAAGCACTGCTGACGGACGATTTCGCGGTCATCCTGCTGGATGTGCAGATGCCGGGCATGGACGGTTTCGAGACCGCCGCGCACATCAAGCGGCGGGAGCGGACCCGGGACATCCCGATCATCTTCCTCACCGCCATCAACCACGGCCCCCACCACACCTTCCGGGGCTATGCGGCGGGAGCCGTCGACTACATCTCCAAGCCCTTCGACCCCTGGGTGCTGCGCGCCAAGGTGTCGGTGTTCGTCGAGCTCTACATGAAGAACTGTCAGCTGCGTGAGCAGGCCGCGCTGCTCCGGCTCCAGTTGGAGGGCGGCGGCCAGACCGCCGGCGACCCCAAGGAGCCGGCGGGTCTGCTGGCCGAGCTGTCCGCGCGCCTCGCGGCCGTGGAGGAGCAGGCCGAGGCGCTCTCCAAACAGCTCGACGACGAGTCGGCGGACGCGGCTGCGGTGGCCACCGCGGCCCATCTGGAGCGCAAACTGACCGGCCTGCGGCGGGCGCTGGACGCGTTGGAGCCCGGGACCGGCAGCGGCACGGCGGCGCTGCCCTCGCAGAACTGAGCGGAGCGGAAGCGGTCCGGAAGCGACCGGACCGGGAGCGGGCGGTCCGGATGCGAGCGGTCCGCGGCGGCCCGGCACTGACGAAGTGTCAGTCCCCTTCGTGGGCAGGCCGGTCCCTGTCCACGCGTACGTGACTGTTGTCTTTCGGTACGACACGAACGGGTGAAGCACCGGCCGTCGTGTCGACGGCCGTCCGCACCGGTAACCTCAGCACCATGGCCTCACGTACGTCCGGCAAGGGTTCCCAGGGCACGGCGGGCACCGCGAAGCGCACCGGCCGTACCGCGGCGCCCGCCAAGAAGGCGCCTGCGAAGAAGACCGTCGCGCCCGCGAAGAAGGCACCCGCCAAAAGGGCGCCCGCCAAGAAGGCGATGCCCCCCAAGCCCGCGCCCAGGCGGGCGCCTTCGCCCACCGGGGGCGTGTACCGGCTCGCGCGCGCCGTCTGGTTGGGTGCGGCCCACGGTGTCGGGGCGATGTTCCGGAGCGTGGGGCGCGGCGCCAAGGGCCTCGACCCGGCCCACCGCAAGGACGGGGTCGCCCTGCTGCTGCTCGGGGTCGCCCTGATAGTCGCCGCGGGCACCTGGTCCAATCTGCGCGGCCCGGTCGGCGAGCTCGTCGAGATGCTGGTGACCGGCGCGTTCGGCCGGCTCGACCTGCTGGTGCCGCTGCTGCTCGGCGCGATCGCCGTCCGGCTGATCCTCTATCCGGAGAAGCCCGAGGCCAACGGCCGGATCGTGATCGGCCTCTCCGCGCTGGTGCTCGGCGTGCTCGGCCAGGTCCACATCGCCTGCGGCTCGCCGGGCCGCGACGACGGCACCAGCGCGATGCAGGACGCCGGCGGGCTCATCGGCTGGGGCGCGTCCAAGCCGCTGGAATTCCTGATGGGCGATGTGCTCGCGGTGCCGATGCTGGTGCTGCTGACCGTCTTCGGGCTGCTCGTGGTCACCGCGACGCCCGTCAACGCCATCCCGCAGCGTCTGCGCGCCCTGTGTGTCCGGCTCGGCGTCCTGGAGCCGCTGCCGGGGGAGCTGGGCGAGGACGAGCTGTACGAGGACGACTGGCGTGCCGTCGACGAACCGGAGCCCGCACCGCGCGCCCGGCGCACGCCCGGGCGCCGGATCACGCCGGACGACGGGTACGCCCCGGGCGAAGGCGAGCAGGCGGCGCTCTCGCAGCGCCGCAAGCCCCGGCGCGCCTCGGTGCAACCGGCGTTCGACACCCCGATGGACCCGGTCGACGTGGCCGCAGCGGCGGCGGCAGCCCTCGACGGCGCCGTACTGAACGGCCTGCCGCCGTCCCCGGTCGTCGCGGACCTCACCCAGGGGGTCTCCACCGAGCGGGAGCGGGGGAGCACCACACCAGTGCCCACGGCCCGCGGCGGGGCGGCGGCCGGGGCCGGAGCGGCGCGGCCCGCCGCGGGGGCCGGCACGACCGGGCCTGCGTCCCGGGCGACCCCGGGTGCCCCCGCCGCCGTACCGGATCTGACCAAGGCGGCTCCGGAGCACTCGCAGATGCCGACGCGCGCCGAGCAGCTCCAGCTCGCGGGCGACATCACCTACGCGCTGCCCTCGCTCGACCTGCTGGAGCGCGGCGGGCCGGGCAAGACGCGCAGCGCCGCCAACGACGCCATAGTGGCGTCGCTGCAGAACGTCTTCGTGGAGTTCAAGGTCGACGCCGCCGTCACCGGCTTCACCCGGGGCCCGACGGTCACCCGGTACGAGGTGGAGCTGGGCCCGGCCGTCAAGGTCGAGCGGATCACCGCGCTGACAAAGAACATCGCGTACGCGGTGGCCAGCCCGGACGTCCGAATCATCTCGCCGATCCCCGGCAAGTCGGCGGTCGGCATCGAGATCCCCAACACCGACCGCGAGATGGTCAACCTCGGTGACGTGCTGCGCCTCGCGGACGCGGCCGAGGACGACCATCCGATGCTCGTCGCGCTCGGCAAGGACGTCGAGGGCGGCTATGTGATGGCCAACCTGGCGAAGATGCCGCACGTCCTGGTGGCCGGCGCGACCGGCTCCGGCAAGTCGTCCTGCATCAACTGCCTGATCACGTCGGTCATGGTGCGCGCGACCCCCGAGGACGTGCGGATGGTGCTGGTCGACCCCAAGCGGGTCGAACTCACCGCGTACGAGGGCATTCCGCATCTGATCACACCGATCATCACCAATCCGAAGCGGGCGGCCGAGGCGCTCCAGTGGGTCGTGCGCGAGATGGACCTGCGCTACGACGACCTGGCGGCGTTCGGTTTCCGCCATATCGACGACTTCAACGAGGCGATCCGCAACGGCAAGGTCAAGCTGCCCGAGGGCAGCGAGCGGGAGCTGACCCCGTACCCGTATCTGCTGGTGATCGTCGACGAGCTCGCGGACCTGATGATGGTGGCGCCGCGTGACGTCGAGGACGCGATCGTGCGCATCACCCAGCTGGCCCGCGCCGCCGGTATCCATCTGGTCCTCGCCACCCAGCGGCCCTCGGTCGACGTGGTGACCGGTCTGATCAAGGCGAACGTGCCGTCCAGGCTCGCCTTCGCGACCTCCTCGCTCGCCGACAGCCGCGTCATCCTCGACCAGCCGGGCGCCGAGAAGCTCATCGGAAAGGGTGACGGACTGTTCCTGCCGATGGGGGCGAACAAGCCGACCCGGCTCCAGGGCGCGTTCGTCACCGAGGACGAGATCCAGGCGATCGTCCAGCACTGCAAGGACCAGATGGCGCCGGTCTTCCGTGAGGACGTCACGGTAGGCCAGAAGCAGAAGAAGGAGATCGACGAGGAGATCGGCGACGACCTCGATCTGCTCTGCCAGGCCGCCGAACTGGTGGTCTCGACCCAGTTCGGGTCCACCTCGATGCTCCAGCGCAAGCTGAGGGTCGGCTTCGCCAAGGCCGGCCGGCTGATGGACCTGATGGAGTCGCGCGGGATCGTGGGCCCCAGCGAGGGCTCCAAGGCGCGCGATGTCCTGGTCAAACCGGACGAACTCGACGGCGTGCTGGCAGTGATCCGGGGGGAGGCTCCCTGAAGGCCCGGGACGGCTGTCGAGCAGTCAATTCTGCGGCCGAATGGAGCATACGAAAGGGAGCACGGGGCAACCGTTTCCTCCGGTTGTACGTCCAGTTGAGGGAAGACCAGGAACATGCTCCCCTCCTGACCCGTTAGGAGGAAGGGGAGTGGCCATTCCTATGGCGTACAAACTCCACCCTC
>NZ_JBJHPC010000135.1:0-13870 GCF_045257485.1 Streptomyces sp. YS-3
GGCCGGTACCGGGGTGTGGGCGGCGGTACGCAAACGGCGGGCCGGGGCGGCCGTCCGCCCCTGACCCGCCGCCGGTGTACGTCCTACTTCGCCACGACGGCGACCGGCGCGTCCCAGGCGTCCCGGTCGATCGTGAGGGTGACGCCGCCGTACGTCTCCTTCTTGTTGATGGCGTACTGGTGGCCCCGGCGGTGGCCCGCCCACTTGGTCCCGAAGGGGTAGCCCGTGGTGGTCGACTCCACGTCGTCGTACGCCGCGTACCAGATCGCGTCCGGCATGTCGGTGCCGGGCGTCGAGGCGGCGACGGCGGCGGCACTGGAGGAGGCGAAGCCGTAGAAGCCGGTGCGGTAGCCCTTGGCGTGGGTGGCCCTGTTCCAGGCGCGGGTGTAGGCGAGCACGGTGTCCTTGCAGGAGGTGTTCGTGGTGTCGAACCCCTCCATGTCGAGGTAGACCGGGCTGCCGGGCCGCATCCCGAGGGCGCCTGCCTTGACCCCGGCGTCCGCGCCGTCCGTCGCCCCCAGGGAGGCGGCGGTGGAGGCGGTCATCTTCTCCGGGTTGCTGCCGGACTTGCAGGGCGGCTGCGCGCCTACGTAGAGGGGGATGAGCTTCCACCCGACGGCGCTGACGGACTTCACCCAGGAGGCGGTGAGCTGGGGCTGCGCACACCCCCGGTTCCTGCCCCCGATGTAGACGGCGGCGCCGCCGTACGGGGAGGCGGTCTTCCACGCCTTCATCTGGGCGAGGGTGGGGGCGGTGCAGGTGTCGAAGGCGCGGCCGGTGAAGGTGGCGGGCCTGGAGAGCGAAACGGGCCGAGCGGGACCGGCCGCGGTGGCGGCGCTCCCACTCCCACTTCCGCTCCCGGACGCGGCCTCGGCGGTGAGCGCCCCACCCACGAGGAGGGCTGCGCCGCCGAGGGCCATGGCTATGGTGCGGTGTTTTTTGGTGGTGCGGTGCTTGGGCAACGGGTCCCCGGTTCCTGTCTGCGATGCGGCGATGCCCGGGCCCGCACCGGAAGTTCCGGCACGGGCCCGGGCATGGAGGAGAGTACTGGGCCGGCTGCTTCCAGTCGGCGGAGACCTCCGGCTCTAAAGATCGTCCAACATGGCCACGGCCGTGCGAATCAGATCGTCGAATTGATGCACGTGCAACTTCCGGTCTTCGTCCGACGAGGACCAGACGACGTAGCCTTCCTCAGGGCTCGGTTGGACCCAAAGCTCTCCGGCTTCGACATCGTGGCAATCCTTCGCCAATCTCAGCGTCCAGTGGGAGAAGAACGGGAACATCCGACTCAGATGCGGGTCCGCGTGAAGTGCCGAAAGCAGTTCCCGGTACGCAAGGAACGAGTCATCGCCCATCAGGATGTCCCACTGGGTCTCGACCGGGTTTCCGTCCTCGTACGCCTGGCTCAGCCGGTCGAACCCCATGAAGGGAAAACGACTGCTGAGTTCCCTCAGCTTGACTCCCTGCCGCCACAAGATGAGAAC
This sequence comes from Streptomyces sp. YS-3, assembly GCF_045257485.1. Lineage (NCBI taxonomy): Bacteria > Bacillati > Actinomycetota > Actinomycetes > Kitasatosporales > Streptomycetaceae > Streptomyces > Streptomyces sp. YS-3. Next base: position 1,485 of record NZ_JBJHPC010000135.1, read on the forward strand.
CCCGGCCACTTCGGACAGATCGGTGGTACTTCCACTGGCCCAGACGAACCCCTGGCCGCTGTCCAGATTGATGCCGAACCTGCGTGTCCCACGCCCCAGGTGGATGCGCACCATTCCACGCGGCGACGAGAACTGCGCCGCGCTCCATGCCGGGTCTTCAAGTTCGAGGCCGCTCTCGGTGGCTCCGAGGTCGACGCCCTGTTCGCGCGCGATCGAAACGATGGCGGCCTGAAGGCCCCCGTGCTCGATGAGGTCGGCGTAGTGCTCGAGCCGGGGATCTCTGGGCGATCCGGCGGCTTCAGTGGATCCAGGAGAATTCATGGGAAGAAAAGTCCCTCAGTTGGGAAAGGCCCGGTGGGGCGAGCTCCAAAGGATCTCGCCCCACCGGTAGGACAGAATTACGGGGCCCACTCGAATGTCCAAGCGGTGTACCACTTGCCCTCGTGCCACTTCGGTTCGGGATGGTTTTCTATCAGACCATCCTGGTCATAGAACTTGATCTTGTCCCAGGCCTTGCGCCCGCCGATCACAGCCCGCGCGAGCCAGGCCATTTCCTGCTGGGTCGCGTGAACGCCCTTGCCACCGGCGAGGCCACGCGTCGCCATGCCTTCGAAGCCGCCCTCGAACTGCTCCGTGAACACATGAATCGTCGTGTCCGGGTTGTCGATGGCGTCCCTCACATGGCTGCTCCAAGTGTTGATGTACTTGGGATCCATGAAGTGCTTGAGCTTCTTACTGTCAGCCCATTTGGCCGTGCCCGCTTTCTGGTAACCGAGTGCGACATCATCGCAGTTGTGGACCAGAACCGGCGTATCCCCGGCCTCCACGTAGTACGTGTGGAGACCGCCGACCGTCAGGTCGTACGTCGTCGTGTTCGCGTGGTACAGGCGGACGCCCGTGACCTCGGCCGTGCCGGTCGGGGTCTGGAGGACGTCGCCCTCGTGGAGGTCCTTCGCCTCCACGAACGCCGACTGCGTGGCGTCGTAGAACGGGTGGTGGAACGTGGTGGTGAGGTGGTCGCCCTTGGCGGTCACCTCCGCCGCCTGTGCCTTCTGCGGGGTCGCCGTCAGCGCGCCCAGGACCGCCGCCGAGGCCGCGAGGCCCAGCGCCGCCCTGCGGACGGCCTTCTTGGCCTTCGCGCCGCGCTTCGCCGCCTTCACCGTGACGTCCACGAAGTCGCGGTCCGTCTTGGTGACGATCACCGCGGTGACCTTGTGCGACTCCGTGCCGGACACGCCCGGCACCGCGTTGGCGACCGTGTCGCCGACCTTGATCTTGTCGATGGCCCTGGTCGAACCGTTGGCCATCAGCACCTTGGTGTTGCCGGTGAAGCTGTGCGGAACGCCGACCTTGCAGCCGCCGCCGGTTTCACTGCGCCCACCGGCCCCTTCCGCCTCGGCCCGTGACGCCGCCGTCTCCGTGGCGTCCCGTGCCGCCGTCTCCTCCGCAGCCGCGCCCTTGCCGAACAGACCGCCCACGGCCTTCATCGCCTTGGGGGCAGCCTTCGCCAGCAGGGAGCCGCCGATCTTGCCGAGGACTCCGCCCAGCGCGCCGGACGCCGCGCCCTCGATCGCCGAGCCCGCGAACGCGCCGACGCTGCATTCGTCGCCGCCCTTCTGGGCGCAGGCGAAGCCCTGGGTGACCAGGGAGCCGACCGCTCCGGCGACCGCCGCGCAGCCGATGGAGCCGACGCCCGCGGTGACCGCCTCGCAGCCCATGAAGACGGCCGTGGAGACCACGAACGAGGTGATCGCCGCGGCGTGGTGCTTCACGAACGTGGCCGTGGTCTTCGCCGCCTGGACGGTGGCGTGGTAGGCCGTGCGGGCCGCCTTGGCGACCGTGTGGACCGCCGCCTTGGCGGTCTTCTTGACCGCCTTCACCACGCGCTTCACCGTCTTGGTGACCTTGTGGTACGCGGTGTGCACCGCGTGCACCGCCGCGTGGTAGACGCGCTTCACCTTCCGTACCGCGTAGTGGTAGACGCGGCGCACCACCCGCACCGTGGCGCGGTAGACGTCACGGACCCGGTGGACGACCTTCTTCGCCACGTGCTTGGCGACCTGGACGACCTGGTGCACCACCTGGACGGCGGCGTGGTAGATCGGCGCCGCGACCTGGTGCACCACCGCGGCGGCCTTGTGGACCACCTTCTTGGCGCCGCAGACCACGTCGTACCAGGAGCAGTTGCCGGACTGGTCCGTGCCCGCGAGCGGGTTGTCGTTGACGTACGCGAACGGGTTCGCGGACACCGAGTTGGGGACCGGGTTCAGCGAGATGGAGTCCTTGTTGCGGAACTGGCCCGTCGCCGGGTTGTACCAGCGCGAGGCCGTGCCCACATCACCCGAGCCGGGCTCGGTCCAGCCGGACTGGAAGCCCAGGTGGCCGAGGACGGTGTTGGTGCCGACCGTCTTGCCCAGCGGGTCGTAACCCGCCGAGCCGGACAGCGCGGTCGCGCCGGCCGTGAAGGTGCCGATGACGTCGTCGTGCTGGTCGGTGAGGGCCAGCGCGCTGCCGGAGGAGCCGTTGCCGACGCCGACCAGCGAGCCCGTCGCGTCATAGGTGTAGGTGTAGTTGCCGTCGGAGGCGATGGTGTTGCTCGCGCCCGAGTACTGGAAGGTGCGGCTGCCCTGGGTCGCGGTGTCGGTGTCGGTGATGTTCCGCCCGGCCGCGTCCAGGTTGTACGCGTGGGTGCCCGCGGTGATCTGGGCGCCGAACGCGTCGGTGGTGAAGGCGACGGAGCCGTCCGACCCGGCCTGCTGGGTCATCGTGCCGCGTGCCGAGTAGGTGTAGCTGTGGTTGCCGTCCGAGGTCAGCTGGTCGCGGGCGTCATAGGTGTAGACGTCCGCGCCGACCCGGGTGCGGTTGCCGGAGGCGTCGTAGCCGTAGGCGGTCGTCGTGGAGCCGTTGTTCCACGAGGTGAGGCGGTTGGCCCAGTCGTAGGTGTAGGTGTGGCTCGCCGCGCCCGGCACCCCGGTCGTCGTCTTCGACGTCAGGTTGCCGTTCTTGTCGTAGCCGTACCCGAGGGAGGCGAGGCCGGTGGCGCCCTGCATCAGGGTGTCGCCGGTCAGGCGGTGGGAGGTGTCGTAGGTGAAGGTGCGGGTCTGGCCGGTGGCGCCGTACTTGATCTGGGTGAGCTCGTTGAGCTTGCCGTAGGAGTACGTCAGCCGGTTGTTCGTCGCCGCGTCGTCCAGGGTGGACAGCCGGCCGGCCGTGTCGTAGCCGTACGTCGTCGTGCCGGCCGCGTCGGTGCGGGTCAGCGGCGCCGAGTCGGCGTTGTAGGTGAAGCTGGAGGAGCCGGCCGAGCCGGACGCGGAGAGCAGGTCGCCGCGGTCGTCGTAGCCGAACGCCTCGTGGGTGGCCGACTGGTGGTCGGCGTTGCCGGTGATGCCCGCCTCGGCGGTGTCGGCCGAGGAGACCCGGCCCGCCTTGTCGTAGCTGAAGGAGCGGGTGGCGGTCGCCGCGTCCGCGCCCTGGCCGTCCATGGTCAGGACCTGGTCGTTCTTGTCGTACGTCAGGGACGTCGACGTACCGCCGGGCTTGACCGCCTTCACCATCCGGCCGTCGGCGTCATAGCTGAAGGTGGTGGTGGAGTCCGCCGCCGAGGTGTACTGCGCGGTCGACGGCTCGATCACCTTCTCCTGCTGGCCCCACGGGGTGTAGGTGTAGCGCCAGGAGTTGCCCCGCCCGTCGGTGAACCGGGTGCGGTGGCCCGCCTGGTCGTAGCCGAAGCTGGTGGTGATGGACTCGGTGGCCGAGACCGGCTGGATCTCTTGGGTGACCGTGCCCGCCGCGTCGTAGGTGAAGCGGGAGGTGTGGCCGAGGGCGTCGGTCGTGGTGACCGCGTTGCCCACCGCGTCGTAGCCGATGGAGGACTGGGCCAGCAGCGTGTCCGAGGCGTCGTACTGCTTGTTGTACGTCGCCTGGCCGGACGCGTTGTAGTCGGTCTGGGTCCAGGTGTTGTCCGGCAGGATCGTCTTCTGGGGGTTGCCCTGGAAGTCGTAGGTGTACCGGGTGGTGTTGCCCGCCGCGTCGGTGACGGACGTGGTGTCGCCCGCCCGGTCGTAGCCGTACGAGGTGGTCACCCCGCCCGGCGTCGTGGTGGACGACAGGTGCGTGCCGTAGGGGTTGCCCGAGGTCACCGCGTAGGAGTTGGTGCTGGTCAGCGTCCGGGTGGACGGGAACCGCTCCATCGTGGTGGAGGTGAGCTGACGGCCCAGGTAGTCATAGGTCGCCTGGGTGGTGGCACCTGTGCCGTCGGTCACCGAGAGCGGCTCGCCGGCGTTGTCGTACGTGGTGTGCACGGTGGCGCCGTCGGGCCTGGTCACCTGCGTGACCCGGCCGAGCTGGTCGTAGAGGTAGCCGGTGGTGCGTCCGCCCGGGGTGGTCGACGACGTCTGGTTGCCCTCGCTGTCGTAACTCCAGGTGGCGGGCGCGGTGACCGACGCGGAACCGCCGGCCGGGGTGTACTGCGGCAGGGTCTCGGAGACCTTGTTGCCGTTGGCGTCGTAGGCCGTGGTGGTCACGTCGCCGTTGGGGCCCTGCTCCTCGACGGCCTCACCGAAGGTGTTGAAGCCGCTGGTGGTGACGGGCCGTACGGTCAGCGGGCCGGTGCCGTCGCTCTCCGCCTGGACGGCCGGGGCGGTGGTGACCGCCAGGTTCCCGGCCTCGTCGTAGGCATAGGTGGTGGTGTTCTGGTTGGCGTCCGTCATGGACGTGCGCAGACCGCGCTTGTCGTACGTGTACGTGGTCTTCTGCTCGTCCGAGGAGGCGGCCGTACCGCCGGCGCGTCCCTTGCCGTAGAGCGAGGTGACGTCGGTCGAGGTGAACGCGCGCTGGTAGACCTGCACGTTCGCGACCCCGCCGGGCAGCGCGTCGACCACGGAGCCGCCGTACTTGGCGGCGCCGATCATCAGCGGACCGTGCGCGCTCCAGGGAGCGCTGTTGGTGGCGCTGCCGGAGAGCGTGCCGTTGACGTACACCTGCACCGCGCCGTTGGTGGCGTTGTACACACCCACCACGTGCGTCCAGGCGCCCGCGACGGGCTTCGCCGTGGAGTAGGCGGCCGGGAACGACGGCGACGCCGCGTCCGAGCTGGTCTGCTCCATGGACCACAGCGGCGCACCGGTGTGGGCGTAGTTGTACTGGAGCATGAACGCGCTGTTGGTGGTGCCGGCCTGGGCCACGACGGTGGCGTTGTGGGTCGGCAGGGACGCCATGTTCACCCACGCGGAGACCGTGTAGGAGGCGGCGGTGTCGAGCACCGGGCCGTTGGTGGCGATCTGCTGGCCCGCGGTGCCCGCGAAGGTGGCCGAGGAGTCGTTCCAGGTCACGCCGGTGGCGGCGGCGGTGTTGCCGGAGCCGGAGGCGTCGGTGACCGTCGAGCCGGAGGTCTGGTCGAGCTTCCACCAGCCGCTCGGGTGCCCGGCGGCGTCGCCGTACAGCGTCTCGGCGATCTTGTTGCCCATCGGGTCGTACGCGTTGGTGACCGTACGGTCCCAGCCCGAGGAGTCGTGGTCGTTCTCGGTGGCGATCTCGTCGTCCGGCGTGTACGACACGCTGGTCACCCGGGCGACCCTGCCGGGGTCGACGGTGGTGGAGGTGGCGCGGGAGGCCGCGTCGACCGTGTGGGTGGTGACGGTCTCGCCGTTGTCGGTGGCGGAGGAGAGCAGGTTGCCCGCCGCGTCGTAGGAGTTGGACTCCAGGACGGTCGAATTGGTGCCGTCGGCGCTCTTCTTGGTGACCGTCGACGTCAGACCGTTGTCGGTGTAGGTGTACGAGGTCGTCGAACCCATGGCGTCGGTGACCGACGCGAGACGGCCCGACGGGTCGTAGGCCCGGGAGGACTCGGTCAGCAGCGACGGCGTCTGCGGGTTCACCGGGTCGCCGGCGTACATGACGCCCTGGGTCAGCAGCTGGCCGTTGTCGTCGTAGGTGTAGCGGATCTCGGTCCCGGAGGAGGAGACCTCCTTGGTCTTGTTGCCCTGGCTGTCGTAGGTGTAGGTGACCGTGTTGCCGTTGGCCGCGCCCGCACCCGCGTTGGCGTCCTTCTTCGTGGCGACGTGGTCGTACGCGTCGTACGTCTGCGTCTCGGTGCGGGTGTAGTCGCCGCCGCTGCCGTCCGCCACCGACTGCGAGGTGATGTTGCCGTCGACGTCGAAGACGGTGGTGGAGACCGCCGCGTGGACCGCGCCGGTGACCCGGTCGGTGAGCTGCGGGTCCTTCTCCTGCACGACCTGGCCGTCCGCGTCGTACGTGTACGTCGTGGTGAGCCCGGCCGGGTAGGTGTCGGAGACGACCTTCTTGCTGAGGACCTGGCCGACACCGTCATAGGTGTAGGTGGTGACCAGACCGCCGGCGTCCGTGGTCGAGGCCACGTCACCGCTCTTGAAGTACGAGACGGAGTTGACCGAGCCACCGGGGCTGATGGTCTTCACCGGCAGGCCCTTGGGGACGCTGCCGCCGTCGGCCGCCGGGTAGGTGGCGGTGCCGTCGCTGAAGACGGTCGTGGTGGTGCGCCCGTTGGGGAACCCCGCCACGGCCGGGCCGGTGATGGTGGTCTGGTTGCCCGCGCTGTCGTAGCCGAAGGACGTCAGATAGGTGTTGTCGGTCTCGGAGGCCGAACGGCCGTCGCGCCGGGTCAGCAGGATGTCGTTGCGCGGGTCGGCGGTGGTGAGCTGCGCGGTGGTGTCGTCCGGGAAGTAGCTGAAGTACTCCGTGGAACAGGCGTTGGCCGCCTGGTTCTGGCAGGAGGTCGTGGAGACCGTGTTGCCGCGGACGTCGTGGCCGGTGACCGTCATCGCCCCGTTGGGGTTGGTGACGGTGTGCTCGAAGCCGCCCGTGTCGTAGCCGAAGCTGGTGGTGTTGCCGAGGCCGTCGGTCTCGGTCAGCGTCCGGTTGTTGTGGGTGACGTCGTACTGGTACGTCAGGGTGGCGTCGGCCGGGGAGGTGACCTTCACCGTGGAGACCGGCAGCAGGCCCGTGGAGTTCTTCGCGGCCTGGAAGTGCGCCGCGGCGTCCTGGGCGGTGAGCGCCGTACGGTAGGTGGCGACCTCCGCCAGCGAGCCGTTGAAGTACACGGTCGCCGGGTAGGGCAGACCGGCCCAGCCGGAGCCGGTGGTGGCCGCGCCGATGTAGTCGGTGGTGCGCCCGCCGGTGGTCAGGGCCGCCGTGCCGGTCTTGGTGGCGGCCTGGCTGCCGTCCAGGTACAGCGTCTGGCCGCTGCCCGTGGCGGAGAGCAGCACATGGTGCCACTTGCCGTCGGTCACCGTGCCGGTGGTGCCCATCTGGACGGAGCCGGAGGTGGTGTAGAAGCCGCCGTAGAGCTTGTTGTCGGTGCCGATCCACAGCTGCGGGGTGGTCGAGGTGACCGTGCCGCCGATGGGCGCGTTCTGCGCGTTCATCAGGATCGCGCCGCCGTGCGTGGTGGAGAACCACAGCTCGGCGGAGGCGGAGGTGCTGCCCGTCTGGACGTCCGGCACCTTCACGAAGGAGCTGGTGCCGTTGAAGGCGGCCGTCTTCTGGTCGCCGAAGGGCCCCGCGGCCCCGAGGGTCACATTGCTGTACGTGCCGTCGCCGCCGCGCGTCTCGTCGACCGCGGTGGACGCGCCCGCCGCCTCACCGAGGCGGAAGTAGGTCGCGGGGGCGCCGCCGAGGACCGCGCCCCGGTAGGTCTGGCTGGAGCCGGTGACCGTGGGCGCGCCGATCTTCCAGACGCCGCCGTTCTCGTCGGTGAGCTGAGTGAGCGCCGCGGTGCCCGGGTCGTAGGTCATCGCCGCGTACGTCTTGCCGGACGGGCGGGTGACGGACGACAGCAGGCTGGAGGCGTGCGTGCCGTAGTTGTAGAGCGCGCTGACGTCGGCGGCGACCAGCGGGCGGTCGTACCACGCGGCGCCCGCGATGGAGCCGTTGAAGTAGGTGGCGTAGCCGGTCTTGCTGGTGCTGCTCTGGTGCGGCTGGTCGGGCCAGTTGCCGCCGAGGAAGCCGGTGCCGAGGTAGTTGAACGGCTGGTTCTTGCCGAAGGCGGTGCCGCTCTTGATGGAGACGGTGCCCGAGAGCGAGCCGACCTTGGCGTTGTCGAGGAAGAGCGACTGGGAGTTGCCGGCGGCCGAGAGCACCACGTGGTGCCACTTGCCGTCGGCGACCGAGGCGGAGGTGGTGAGCGGGGCGATGCCGCCGCTGTACCAGAACTCGGCGTTCAGCTTGCCGTCGCTGCCGACGTAGATCGACGGGGTGTAGTAGCCCGCCGCGTTGCCCGCGTCGATGGGCTGCGAGGCGTACGAGTAGAGGACGCCGGGGCCCGCCGAGGTCTTGAACCAGAGCGACAGGGCGCCCGAGTCGGTGTTGTTGCCGGTGTCGTTGGGCAGCGCCACGGCGGAGGAGGTGCCGTTGAAGCCGGCGGCGGTGCCGCCGTTCGGCGGGCCGGCCTGGCCGAGCGTGACGTTCTTGTACGTGGCGTCGAGGGTGTGCTCGTTGCCGAGGACCGCGTCCTTGGCGACGGTGCCCGAGGCCTCGCCGAGCGGCCACATGGCGCGCGGGTCGAGGTCGAGCGAGGCGTTCTGGTACTGCGAGCCCGCGGTGTAGGTGTACTTGGTGCAGGCGGTGGTGGTGGACGGCGGGCAGACCGAGACGAGCTGGTCGCCGGTGTAGCCGTAGGTCCAGGTCAGCGCGGTGGACGGGGTGCCGGCCACGACCGGGTCGGTGACCACGGTCGCCACATGGGCCGCGGCGGCGCCGGACGGCGTCGACCAGGTGACGTTCAGGGCGCGCCCGGAGACGGCCGAGGTCATCCTGGTGACATGGCCGCCGGACCAGGTGAGGGCCAGGGCGCGGCCGTTGGCGTCGGTCACCGAGGTGATGCCGTAGCCGCCGGAGCCGAGCGCCTGGGTGAAGGTGTAGACGGTGTCGTCCTTGTCGGTCAGCGAGTAGCCGCCGGTGACCGACTTGAAGGTGGAGTAGCGCCCGGAGCCCGAGGAGAAGGTGCCGTCGCCGTTCTTGCCGAACCCGACCTGTGAGCCGTTCGGGTAGGAGACGACCGCGCCGGTGACGGAGCCCGCGGCGTTGTACTGCTCGGTGGCGCGGGTGTCGAAGATCGCCGACCAGCCGGCGCCGAAGGAGCCGGTCCAGCGCGGGTCACGGGAGTTGTAGTCGCGCACCACGTCGAGGCTGGGGCCGACGGTCGAGATCGAGGCGTCGGTGTCGGTGGTGGTGTAGTTGCCGCTGGAGGCGTCGAAGCCGTGGTCGCCGCTGTTCTGCGAGAGGCCCGAGGTGATCACCGGCTGGGGCACCTGGATCTGCAGCGCGTACCAGTCGGCGGCCGGGGTGTAGAGCGAGCCGTCGTAGCCCTGGACCGTCCAGTAGTAGGTCTGGCCCCACTTGAGCTTGCCCGCCGGGACCGTCCAGTCGCCGGTGGCGATCAGGCCCGAGTCGGCGATCTTGGTGTTGGTGTTGTCGTAGACCTGGAAGTCGTACTGGGGGGTGGTGGTGACGTCGTCGCCGGCCCAGGCGGTCAGCTCGGGCGTGGTGGTGTTCGCGACGGCGTTGTTGTTCGGGTACTGCTGGTAGATCTGCGGGGCCGCGTTGCCGGTGTAGGTGACCGACATGTACGGGCCGAGCGCCGGGTCGTTGAACGAGCCGAACTGCTTCCAGTGCAGACTGTCGTTGGTGGCCGCGTAGACGGCGAGGCCGTTGTCGGCGGTGGTGCCGTTGAACCAGCCCTGGAGGGCGCTGGTGCTCAGCGGTACGTCCACCCAGTCGCCCACGGTCCGGTCGGCGCCGGTGTTGGCGCAGGCCTTGGGCACGCTCGGGGTGGCGTTGCCGATGGAGGAGCCGTAGGACGGGCCGGGGTAGCCGGTGACCGTGTCGGGCTTCCAGGCCTGGGTGACCAGGGCGACGTCGAAGCGCTCCGGGGTGCAGGTGGAGGCCCAGGTGTCGAAGAGGTGCAGGGTCGCCGAGGTGACCGTGGCCTTGGTGCCGTCCCAGGTGTTGTACCAGTGGTTGACGTAGGCGGTCGCCGAGTGCGGGCCGGAGTCGTAGGAGCCGGTCTTGACCGTCTGCTCGGAGGAGTGGTCACCGGGGGCGCCGGACTCGGCGTAGGTGGTGGTCCAGCCGTCGGTGACGGTCGGGTCGACGGTGACCGGGAAGACGCGGGCGCTGTCGTGCAGCCAGCGCGGGTCCAGCGTGACCTTCAGGGCGGTCTTGGCGCCCTGGCGGACCAGCTGGTAGGTCACGGAGTGGGTGGTGGCCGGGTCACCGGAGCGCGGGTCGACCTTCGCGTCGTAGGCGTAGGCGGAGGGGATGCGCTCGACGGTCTTGCCGGCGGTGTCCACCAGGTCGATGGAGCCGTCCCGGACCTGGCGGGCGGTCAGGCCCTTGAGGTCCAGGGGGAAGGTCCAGACGTTGCCGGCCTGCGCGGAGTGCAGGACGATCGCTTCCTTGAACCCGGTCGTGGTGGGCGCGAGCTCCAGGTCGGTGCCGGGGAGCACACCGGCGTAGGTGACGTGGGAGCCGTGCGCGGTGCCGGTGACGGGGGCCGCGCCCTGGAGGCCGTAGCTGAGGGCGTGCGAGCCGTCGGTGGCGAAGGAGGCGAGGGCCGAGTCAGCGGCCTTGGCGGCGAAGTCGACGTCGAGGGAGTTCGCCTTCTCGTGCCAGCGCTTGTCCGGTCCGGCTCGCACGTCGACGTCGATGGGCTGCCATCTGCCGTCGTCGTCCTTGTAGTTCACCGGCGTCATGGCGAGCTGCCGGGTCAGGGTGCCGTCCGCGTTGTCGAAGACCGTGGCGGTACGGGTGGACTTGACCGGATTGCGGCGGCTTGTCTTGGAGTTGAAGCCCTGCGCCGAGCGGCTCTTGCCGCCCTTGGTGGCCTTCGCGTACGGGTGGTACGCGTCGAGCTCACCGTGGCCCTTGCCGGGCTTGTGCCCCTTGCCCTTGTTCGCCTTGGTGGCGGCGGCGTCGGTGTGGTGGCCGTGACCGGCGGCGGTGCCGCCCTGCTGCTTGGGGAGGGAGCCCCAGTGCGGGTCCTTGAACCAGGCGGTGACGGAGCTCAGACTGGGCAGCGATATCCGGCCCAGATGGGCGTCGTCGGCCATGGCCTGCTGGGTGGTCAGCATCAGCGCGAGGCTGGTGAGCAGCAGCAGTGCCACACGTCTGTGACGGCGGCGGTAGAGCGAGGGCCGCCGTATGGAACGGCGGAACGGGCGCGGGCGCACGAGGCGACTCCTCAGACAGGGGATCGGGGCGAACAGGGCACAGCAAGGCCCTGAAGACAGAAACGCGCCGATCTTGTCCGTAAAGAGCACCTAAATGACAGTCAGCAGACTCCTTCTTGGCAGCCGCATGGGCAACCCATTGCCCATGCGGAATGAGTTGTTCCGTCTGTCCGGTTCGGCCTTTCCCGTACTTTTGCCAGAAGAAGGACAGCCCCATGCCTGGAGTGGGTAACCCGGGGCGAAGGTCAAGCGCGGTTGAACCCCGGCCCCGCCGGGCCGCCCACGCGAGGCGAGCGGGCGCTCCTCACCCCGTGGGCAGCTTCTGCTGCGGGCACTCGGCGAGGACCTTCCGCATCGCCTGCTTCTCGGCGTCCGTCACCCACACCCCGTACTTCTTCTTGACGGCCACCTGGTCCGCCACGTACGTACAGCGGCCGGCCGCGAACGTCGGCAGCCAGGTCGCCGCGTCGCCGTCGCTCTTGCGGCGGTTCGCGCTCGAGTCGACGGCCAGCAGGTTCAGCGGGTCGTTGGCGAAGGCCACCCGCTTCTTCTTGTCCCATTGCTGGGCGCCCTTCTGCCAGGCGTCCGAGAGGGCCACCACATGGTCGATGTCGACCTTGCTGCTGCCCCGGACGAACTGGATGGTCCGGCCGGTGTAGACGTCCTTGGTCAGGGTCCCCGAGGCGACGTCGCACTTGTCCTTGAACTTCACGTCCTTGAGGTCCCGTTTGAGGATGTCCTCCCGGGTGGCGCAGCCGTTGGCGTCGGTGTCGGTCCAGCCGCGGCCGAACTGGTCCCGCGAGTACCCGGTCTTGGGCGCACGGCCCTTGACGGTGAGGCCGTCCACGGCGGCCAGGGCACTGCCCCGCGCGGCGGGCGCGCCGGGCTTCGCCGTCTTGGTGGCGCCGTCGTCGGCGGAGCAACCGGTGAGGGCGAGCGCGGCCGAGAGCACGGCGGCGCCCAGAGCGGTTCGGTACGTACGCGTCACAACGGGCCGTCCTTGGAGGAAGTTGGCGGAACCCCGGAATCCTAGGGACTTGTACCCGGCAACCCGGCGGCCATAGGGGCTCGAAGGCGGAAAGTCACCGGCGGCCCGGCCGCCCGCGCACAGCGGCGCCCGACCGCACCCCGCCCGTGCCCCCCTCCGCGGGCGGGGTGCGGTCGGGCGCCGCTGTGCGCGGG
>NZ_JBJHPC010000136.1:0-13861 GCF_045257485.1 Streptomyces sp. YS-3
TCCCTAAACCCTCCGGGGGTGAGTGGCGCTTCCTGGGGCTGCGCCCCGCCCCTCATGACGCGCTCCTTTCGGCTGCGGACCGTGGAGGGTTGCCCGCGCAGTTCCCCGCGCCCCTAACCACCCAGGGGCACGGGCACCCCGCAGACACCCCCCGGGCGGATCAGGGGCGCGGGGAACTGCGCGACCGGCCACAGCACACCCGCAGTCGAAGCTCCGGCCCGATAGGGGGCGCGGGGAACTGCGCGCTCAGCCACAGACAACCSGCAGACAACCMCCGGGCGGATCAGGGGCGCGGGGAACTGCGCGRMCARCCACSCACCGGCCCGCAGACAACCCCCCGGCCAAAAAGGGGCGCGGGGAACTGCGCGACCAGCCCACCACCGRCCCGCAGACAACCCCCGGGCAAAACAGGGCCCCGGGGAACACGTCCCCCCGCCACCACGTTCAATGGACCGACACGCGTCGACCCCCCGGCGCCGGCACGAACAGGAGCGGATCGTGGACGCGCAGGGATCGACGGACCCGGGGTACGAACCCGTCCGGGACGCCTTCCTCCGGAACTTCACCCACCGCGGCGACCACGGCTCGGCCGTGGCCGTCTACCGGCACGGCCGGAAGGTCGTCGACCTGTGGGCCGGGACCAAGGACGTCGACGGGCACGCCCCGTGGGCCGTCGACACCGCCCAGCTCGTCCGCTCCGCCACCAAGGGCGTCGCCGCCGCCGTCCCCCTCCTCCTCCACCAGCGGGGCCAGCTGGACCTGGACGCGCCCGTCGCCACGTACTGGCCCGAGTTCAAGGCGGGCGGCAAGGACCGCGCCCTCGTCCGCCACCTCCTCTCCCACCGCGCCGGCGTCCCCGCCCTCGACCGGCCCCTCACCCCGGCCGAGGCCGCCGACGGCGAGTCGGGGGCGGTCGCGGTCGCCGCGCAGGCGCCGTTCTGGGAGCCGGGGACCGGGCACGGGTACCACGCCCAGACGTACAGCTGGCTGCTCGGCGAGCTCGTCCGCCGCGTCACCGGACGCTCCATCGGCCGCTGGGTCGCCGAGGAGATCGCCCGGCCGCTGGGCGCCGACTTCTGGATCGGGCTCCCGGCGGAGGAGGCCCCGAGGGTCGGGCGCGTGGGTCCCGTGGAGGCGCCGGACGCTCCCGGCGGCATCACCCTGCGCCCCAAGCCCGCCGTCGCCGCCGCCTACGCCGACCCCGCCTCCCTCACCCGCCGCGCCTTCGGCGCCATCGACCCGCTCCCGGACGAGAACGACCCCGTCTACCGCGCCGCCGAACTCCCCGCCTCGGCGGGCATCTCGACCGCCCGCGGCCTCGCCCGCTTCTACGCCGCCACCATCGGGGACGTCGACGGACGGCGGCTCTTCGCGCCCGCCACCGTCGCCCTCGCCCGTACCGAGGAGTCGAGCGGCCCGGACCGCGTCCTCGTCGTCAACACCCGCTTCGGACTGGGGTACATGCTCCACGGCCCCGCGTCCCCGCTCCTGGGCCCCGGCTCCTTCGGGCACCCGGGCCGCGGCGGCTCCCTCGGGTTCGCCGACCCGGAGTCCGGCATCGCCTTCGGCTACGTCACCAACGGCCACCAGAAGGGCGTCACCGCCGACCCGCGCGCCCAGGCCCTGGTGCGCGCGGTCCGGGAGGCCATCACCCCGTAGACCGGTCAGGGCGTGTTGCGCCCTACGCCTTCGCCGCCGCCGCCCGCGGGTCGAAGCCGAACGGCAGCTCCAGGCGGTGGGTGCGCATCAGCTCCTCGTCCGCCAGGACGTCCGCCGTCTTCCCGTCCGCCGCGATCGTGCCCCCGCTGAGGATCACCGAACGGGCGCACAGCTCAAGGGCGTACGGGAGGTCGTGCGTGACCATCAGCACGGTGACGTCCAGCGCCCGCAGGATGTCGGCCAGTTCGCGCCTGGACGCCGGGTCCAGGTTGGACGAGGGCTCGTCCAGGACCAGGATCTCCGGCTCCATCGCGAGCACCGTCGCCACCGCGACCCGTCGGCGCTGGCCGAAGGAGAGGTGGTGCGGGGGACGGTCGGCGTACTCCGACATCCCCACCCGCTCCAGCGCGGTACGCACCCGCGCCTCGAGCTCCGCCCCGCGCATCCCGGACGCCGCCGGGCCGAACGCCACGTCCTCGCGGACGGTCGGCATGAACAGCTGGTCGTCGGGGTCCTGGAAGACGATGCCGACCCGGCGGCGGATCTCGGCGAGGTTGCGCTTCTCCACGGGCAGCCCGGCCACCTTCACCGAGCCCGCGCCGCCGATGAGAATGCCGTTGAGGTGCAGGACCAGGGTCGTCTTGCCCGCGCCGTTGGGGCCGAGCAGCGCGACCCGCTCACCGCGCGCCACCGTCAGGTCGACCCCGAACAGGGCCTGGTGGCCGTCCGGGTAGGCGAAGGCCAGCCCGCTCACCTCCAGGGAGGCGGGCGGAGCAGAAAGACCGGAAGAGGTCACCGACGTGTTCACAGAGTCCACCCCAACAGACAGATCACCAGAGCCGACGCGGGGAGCACCGCCGCGTAACGCCATTGCGCACCGGTCGCCGTCACATCGTCGATGACCGGCATGGAACCCGCGTACCCGCGGCTGACCATGGCCAGATGTACGCGCTCACCGCGCTCGTAGGAGCGGATGAAGAGCGCGCCCGCCGACTTGGCGAGGACGCCCCACGCCTTCAGCCCTCGCGCCTCGAAACCGCGTGAGCGGCGGGCGATCGACATCCGGCGCATCTCGTCGGTGATCACGTCACCGTAGCGGATCATGAACGAAGCGATCTGGACCAGGAGGGACGGGAGCCGGAGCCGCTGGAGGCCGAGCAGCAGGGCCCGCAGGTCCGTGGTGGACGCCAGGATCACCGAGGCGGCGACCCCGAGCGTGCCCTTGGCCAGGACGTTCCACGCGCCCCACAGCCCGTTCACGCTCATCGACACGCCGAGCACGTGCACCTGCTCGCCCGGCACCACGAACGGCATCAGCACGGCGAACGTCACGAACGGGATCTCGATGAGCAGGCGCTTGAGCAGGAAGAGCGCGGGGATCCGGGCGGTGGCCGCGACCGAGGCGAGCAGCACCGCGTAGAGCCCGAAGGCCCAGACGGCCTCGCGCGGGGTCGAGACGACCACGATGACGAAGAGGAAGACGGCCGCGATCTTGCAGTGCGGGGGCAGGTCGTGGACCGGCGAGGCGTCCTGCCGGTAGAGCTTGTGCGCGTGGCCCGCTCCCATGTCAGACCTTCTCCGTCTCGGGGACGGAGGTGGGCGTGGCCTCGGCGGCGGTGCCGCGGCGGCGGCGCACCGCCCAGAAGATCCCGCTGCCGACGCCGATCGTCACGCCGACGCCGATCATGCCCGCGAGGCCGGTGGCCACCCGGTCGTCGCCGATGTCCTTGACCGAGTAGCCAGCGAGCGGCGAGTCCTCGGCGGCGTGCTTCTTCTCCTGGGTGTCGATGCCCTTGTCGTGGGCGACCTTCTCCAGGCCGTCGGGCGAGGCGGAGGCGTAGAAGGAGAAGAAACCGGCCAGCAGCAGGGCGGCGACGATGAAGGCGGCGCGGACCTTGTGCGTGGAGCGGGCTCCCGTGGGTACGGGCTCGGGTGCGGGGGCGTCGATCAGTTCGCCGCCGATCCGCAGCTTCAGCGGGGCGTGCAGGCCGCGGGCCCCGTGGACGAGGTCGGGCCGGACGGCGATGACCGCGCCCACGGTGAGCGCGGTGATGGCCGCCTCGCCGATGCCGATGAGGACGTGCACGCCGACCATCGCGGTGAGCACCTTGCCGAGCGGTACGTCGGTGGTGCCGCCGACCGCGTAGATCGCGGTGAAGGCGAGGGCGGCGGCCGGGACGGAGAGGAGGGCGGCGACGAAGGTGGCCGCGGTGACGGAGCTCCGCCTGCGGGGCAGCACCTTCACCAGGCCGCGGAAGACGGTGTACGCCACGACCGTCGTCACGATCGCCATGTCGGTGATGTTGACGCCGAGCGCGGTCAGGCCGCCGTCGGCGAAGAGGATGCCCTGCATGAGGAGCACGACCGAGACACAGAGGACGCCGGTGTACGGGCCGACGAGTATCGCCGCGAGCGCGCCGCCGAGCAGATGGCCGCTGGTGCCGGCGGCCACGGGGAAGTTCAGCATCTGCACGGCGAAGATGAACGCCGCGACCAGACCCGCGAGCGGGGCCGTCTTCTCGTCGAGTTCACGTCGGGCCCCGCGCAGGCTGACCGCGATGGCGGTCGCCGCGCCGACTCCGGCTACCGCGGAGACGGGGGCGTTGATGAATCCGTCCGGGACATGCATGGGTGCTCTCCGCTGGGGCCTGGATGGCTGGAACCATTCGAATGAACCGCTCGATGATAGTCGTGCACCTGCGAATGTGTCGCAAGAGCGCATGCCGGAGATTTACCAACCGTTCTCACGCCCGGCGCGCCCCCAGAAATATGGGACATTTAATGTCAAAGCGCATGAAGGACTGCGCAGAGTGAGTGTGAGGAGCGACTGATGTCCCCCGCCGTCGAGGAACACGCCCGCGCGAGGATCGTCTCGGACGCCCCGCACCACCGCCCGGTTCCGGTCGCCCTGCGCTACGACCCCGCCGCGGACCCCCTGACCGTGTGCTTCGCCTTCCCCGGGGGCAGCGAGTGGGTCCTTCCGCGTTCGCTCCTGGAGGCCGGGCTGCGCGGACCGACCCGGCGCGGCGAGATCGTGGTCTGGCCCTGCGGACGGGCCCAGACCGTTCTGGAGTTCCACTCCCCGGACGGAGTAGCGGTGGTCCAGTTCGACAGCGCGCCCCTGGTCCGCTTTCTGCGGCACACCTACAGCGCCACGGCCGCGCCGAGCGGACGGCCGTAGTCGTCCCGGCGTAGCCGCAGGTACGCAACGAAAGAGCCGGCCCCTACGCGTGATGCGTAGGGGCCGGCTCGCCGCACGGTCCCGTCCCCACAGGCCGTGGGCGTTACGGGGGTGTCCCGCGGGTCAGACGCGCGTGAGCTCGCGGTCGTCGTCGCCGTCGGACGCCTTCGCCGCGTGGGCCTTGAGGCCCTCACCCTCGACGTCGACGTTGGGCAGGATCCTGTTCAGCC
Source organism: Streptomyces sp. YS-3 (assembly GCF_045257485.1). Lineage (NCBI taxonomy): Bacteria > Bacillati > Actinomycetota > Actinomycetes > Kitasatosporales > Streptomycetaceae > Streptomyces > Streptomyces sp. YS-3. The sequence continues at coordinate 5,071 of NZ_JBJHPC010000136.1, forward strand.
AGCCCGGCAGCCACCAGGCCTTCGCGCCGAGCAGCGCGAGCACCGCCGGGACGATGGCCATCCGGACCACGAAGGCGTCGAAGAAGACCGCGATCGCCAGGGCGAAACCGATCATCTTGATCATCTGGTCGCTGGCCCCGATGAAGCCGGAGAAGACCGCGATCATGATCACCGCGGCGGCCGTGACCACCCGGGCACCGTGCCGGAAGCCGGTCACGATGGCCTGGCCGGGCCGCTCGCCGTGGACGAACGCCTCGCGCATCCGGGTGACGAGGAAGACCTCGTAGTCCATGGCCAGACCGAAGACCACGCCCACCATGAAGATCGGCATCATCGACATGATCGGGCCGGGGTTCTCCACCCCGAAGAGCCCGCCGAGCCAGCCCCACTGGAAGACCGCGACGACCGCGCCGAGGGCGGCGACCACCGAGAGCAGGAAGCCCAGGGCCGCCTTGAGCGGGACCAGGACCGAGCGGAAGACCACCATCAGGAGCAGGAAGGCCAGGCCCACCACGAGCGCCAGATAGGGCAGCAGCGCGTCGTTCATGCGCTTGGAGAAGTCGATGTTCATCGCGGTCGCGCCGGTGACCAGGACCTCGGCCTTGGTCTCGGACCTGATGTCCTTGCCCGCGTCCCGGATCGACTGGACCAGGTCCTCGGTCTCGGTGGAGGACGGCTTGGACTTCGGGATGACCGTGATGGTCGCGGTGTCGCCGGCCTTGTTCAGGGCGGGCGCCATGACCTCGGCGACGTCGGGCAGCTTCTTGATGGTGTCGGAGGTGCGGTCGGCCGCGGCCTTGGCACCGCCGGACGCCCCGGCGCCGTCCACGACGATCATCAGCGGGCCGTTGAAGCCCGGACCGAAGCCGTCGGAAAGCGTGTCGTAGGCGCGGCGCTGGGTCGTCGAGGTCGGCTGCGAGCCGTCGTCGGGCAGACCCATCTCCAGGGAGGCGGCCGGGATGGCGACCGCGCCGAGCCCGATCACACCGGCGAGCAGCACCCAGATCGGCCGGCGCAGCACGAAGCTGGACCAGCGGGTGCCCATGTTCGGCTTGGTCTCGCCAGGCGTCTGGGCTGTGCCCGCGTCCATCTTCCTGCGGGTGCGGCGGCCGAAGACGCGCTTGCCCGCGAAGCCGAGGACGGCCGGGATGAGGGTGAGCGCGATCAGGACCGCGATCACGACCGTACCGGCCGCGGCCACGCCCATCTTGGTGAGCATCGGGATGTTGACGACCGCGAGGCCGCACAGCGCGATGACGACGGTCAGACCGGCGAAGACGACCGCGGAACCGGCCGTTCCGACGGCCCGGCCTATCGCTTCCTCGCGCTCGCGGCCCTCGCGGAGCTCGGCCCGGTAGCGCGAGACGATGAACAGCGCGTAGTCGATGCCGACCGCGAGGCCGATCATCGAGGCCAGCGTGGAGGTGGTGTTGCCGAGGTCCAGGACGTTGGCGAGCGCGGTGATCGTGGAGACACCTATGCCGACGCCGATGATCGCGGTGATCAGCGGAAGGCCGGCCGCGATCAGCGAGCCGAAGGTGATCATCAGCACGATGCCGGCGATCACCACACCGATGATCTCGCCGGAGCCCGTCTCGGGCTTGGCCTGGAGCGCGTCACCGCCGATCTCGACGGTGAGCCCGGCCTTCTGCGCGGCCTTGCCGGAGTCCTCCAGCGCCTTGCGGTCGCTGTCCTCCAGGGCCATGCCGTTGACCTTGTACTTCACGGATATGTACGCGGTCGAGCCGTCCTTGGAGACGGCGTTCGCCTGGTACGGGTCGGTCACCGAGGCGACCTGGTCGGACCCCTTGGGCAGGTCGGAGACGACCTTGTTCACCTCGGCCTTGGGGGCCGGGTCCTTCATGCTCTTGCCGGCCGGGGCCTTGAAGACGATACGGGCGGTGGCGCCGTCGGCGCTGCCTCCCGGGAAGCGCTCTTCCAGCAGGTCGAAGGCCTTCTGAGCCTCGGTGCCGGGCATCGAGAAGGAGCTGGCGGAAGGAGTGGAGGCGGACGCGGCGCCGAATCCTGCGAGGAACAGCAGCGCCACCCACACCAGGGCGACATAGCGGCGGCGCCGGAAGGCGAACCTGCCGAGTCGGTAGAGGAACGTGGCCACGAGGGCGTACTCCCGGTCGGTCGTTGGCTTACAGGGCGTGGATAACCAGCCCGACGACGAGAGCGGCGTACGTCAGGTGGGGCAGGTTGGTGGGGAGCTAGACGGGATCGCCGAGGGCGGGGAGGACCACGGCGTCGATGTAGTTTCCGAGGAAGGCCTTGTCGATCGGCCGGTCCTCGACGAGCTGCCGGGCGACGAAGGCGCCGACCAGCATGTGTACGACAAAGGGGAGCGCGGGACAGTCCGCGCGGACCTCGCCGCGGTCCACCGCGCGCCGCAGCACCTGGTCGAGACCGGTGATCTCCGGCTCGATCAGCACCTCGCGCAGCGCCTGGTGGAGGTCGGGGTTGTCGTGGACGGCGCGCATCAGACCCCGCATCAGGGCGGAGTCCTTCTCCAGCTTGCAGTCGTCCTCAAGACCGACCAGCTCGTGGAAGTCGCGGCGCAGCGAGCCGGTGTCGATCTCGTGGAGAGCGACCGGCTTGTTGTGCCGCAGCGCCCGCGCGACCAGCTCCGGCTTGTTCCCCCACTGACGGTAGAGGGTCGCCTTGCTGGAGCGGGTACGGGCGGCGACGGCGTCCATCGTCAGGGCGTCGTAGCCGACCTCGCGCAGCAGGTCGAGGACCGACTCGTACAGCTCCGCCTCACGCTCGGCGGTGAGCCTGCCTGCCATCTTCTCGACCTCCCATCCGAACGAAACGGTTTCGTACACCTCCGACGATATCGCCGGGGCTGATCGAAACGAAACCGTTTCGCTTGTGTTCTGTGCCACAACTGTGAGGGCTCCATAAGTTGCCGCACCCCGGTAGCGCGGAAAGCATTGACGAGTGAGCGACGCACCCGAGGACGACCAGCAGCCGGCGCCCGTCACCGACGGCGCCTACCTCCGCTTCCCCCATCTGCACGACGACTTGCTCTGCTTCGCGGCCGAGGACGACCTGTGGGTCGCCCCGCTCGTCCCGGCCGGCCACAGCCCGTCGCGGGCCTGGCGGATCACCGTGGACCGCACCAAGGTCAGCCACCCCCGGTTCTCCCCCGACGGCTCCCGGATCGCGTACACGACCTGGCGCAGCCTGGACCCGGAGATCCATCTGGCCCCGGTCGACGGCGGCCCGGCCCGGCGGCTGACCTACTGGGGCTCGCCCGACACCCGGGTCTGCGGCTGGACCCCGGACGGCCACATCCTGGCCGTCTCCTCGCACGGCCAGCCCTTCTCGTACTTCTCCTGGGCCTACAGCGTCCCCACCGACGGCTCCCCCGGCGGGCGGCTGCCCTGGGGCCCGGTCTCCGACATCGCCTGCGCCGACCTCGACGGCGAGCGCCGCACCCTGCTGCTCACCGGCAAGCCGCCGCACGAGCCTGCCGCCTGGAAGCGCTACCGGGGCGGCGCCATGGGCCGGCTGTGGCTGCACGGCGAGCGCCTCCTGCCGGACATCGGCGGCCACCTCGACTCGGTGATGTTCGTCGGGGACCGGATCGCCTTCCTCTCCGACCACGAGGGCGTCGGCAACCTCTACTCCTGTCTGCCCGACGGCTCCGGCCTGCGCCGCCACACCGACCACGACGAGTACTACGCCCGGCACGCCTCCTCGGACGGGCGCCGGGTGGTCTACCAGTGCGCGGGCGACCTGTGGATCGTGGACGCGCTCACCCCCGACTCCGTCCCGCGCCGCCTGGACGTGCGCCTGGGCGGCCCGCGCGCCGGACGGCGTACGTACCAGGTGCCCGCCGCCAGCCATGTGGACGCGCTCTCGGTCGACACCACGGGCCGGGCCAGCGCGGTCGTGGTGCGCGGCAGCCTGTACTGGCTCACCCACCGCGACGGCCCCGCCCGCACGATCACCGACACCGCCGGGGTCCGGGTGCGCCTGCCCGAGATGCTCGGCACCGGCGGCCAGGTGGCGTACGTGACGGACGCGGACGGCGAGGACGCGGTGGAGATCGCCTACCTCCCCCGGGCCAGCGGCGACCGCGAGCCCAGGCGGCTGGCCTCCGGCGAGCTCGGCCGGGTCCAGGAGCTGATCGCGGACGCGGAGGGCGAGCGCCTGGCCATCGCCTCGCACGACGGCCGGCTGCTGCTGATCGACGTCACCGAGGAGTCCGAAGGCGAGGTCACCGAGCTGATCCGCTCGATCAACGGGCCCGTGCGCGACCTGGCGTTCTCCCCGGACGGCTGCTGGCTGACCTGGTCGCACCCGGGCATCGGCCGCTCGCTGCGCCAGATCAAGATGGCCCGGATCGCCGGTCCCGGCGCCCGGGTGATCGTGGACGTCACCAACGGCCGCTTCGAGGACGAGAACCCGGTCTTCACCCGGGACGGCCGCTATCTGGCGTTCCTGTCCTGGCGCGGCTTCGACCCGGTCTACGACGTCCACACCGGCGACCTCTCCTTCCCCCTGGGCTGCCGCCCGTATCTCGTCCCGCTCTCCTCGGCCACCCCCTCGCCCTTCGCGCTGCTGCCCGACGGGCGCCCGGCCGCGGGCGGGCTGGATCCGCTGGAGGAGTCGGGCGACGGCACGGTCACGGTGGAGGTGGAGGGTCTGGAGAGCAGGGTCACGCCGTTCCCGGTGGCGGCCTCCAAGTACTCGGCGCTGCACCCGGTCTCCGGCGGCGGCCTGGTGTGGCTGCGCTGGCCGATCTCGGGGGCGCTGGGTGAGACCTTCGCCAACCCGGCGGACACCTCGGGGCGGCCGACCCTGGAGCACTTCGACATCACCAAGGCGCGCAAGACCGAACTCGTCGACCACCTCGACTGGTTCGCGGTGAGCGGCGACGGCAGCCGGCTGGTGGTCGTCGACGAGGGCGACCTGCGGGCCGTGCCCGCCACCGAGTCCGGGGACACCGACTCCACCATCTACCTCGATCTGCGCCGGATCCTGCACGAGGTGGACCCGCCCTCGGAGTGGCGCCAGGCCTTCGACGAGGCGGGCCGGATCATCCGCGCCTACTTCTGGGAGCCGCAGATGTGCGGCATCGACTGGAAGGCGGTCCTCGACCAGTACCGCCCGCTGGTCGAACGGGTCGCCTCCCCCGACGAGTTCGCCGATCTGCTGCGCGAGGTGCTGGGCGAGCTGGGCACCTCGCACGCCTACGTCTCGGCCGCCCGCAGGAACGAGGGCCCGCCCCACTACCAGCGCCCCCAGGGGCTGCTCGGCGCCAACCTCGTCCACCGCGAGGAGGGCTGGATGGTCCGGCGCATCCTGCCCGGCGACTCCTCCGACTCCAAGGCCCGCTCCCCGCTGGCCGGCACCGGTATCCGCGAGGGCGCGGTGCTCACCCACGTCGACGGCCGCCCGGTGGACCCGGTGGCCGGCCCCTACCCGCTGCTCGCGGGCTCGGGCGGCACCACCGTCGAACTCACCTTCCGGCCCGCCGAGGGCGGGGGCCGCTCCCGCCGGGTCGCGGTCGTCCCGCTGGTGGACGAGCGCCCGCTGCGCTACCAGGACTGGGTGGCCAAGCGCCGTGCGGTGGTACGGGAGCTGAGCGGCGGCAAGTGCGGCTATCTGCACATCCCGGACATGGGCGGCTCGGGCTGGGCCCAGTTCAACCGGGACCTGCGGCTGGAGATGTCCCGCCCGGCGCTGATCGTCGACGTACGCGGCAACGCGGGCGGCCACATCAGCGAGCTGGTCATCGAGAAGCTCACCCGCAAGATCATCGGCTGGGACCTGACCCGGGACGCCCAGCCCGTCAGTTACGCCTCGAACGCGCCCAGGGGCCCGGTGGTCGCCCTGGCCGACGAGGCGACCTCCTCCGACGGCGACATGATCACCGCCGCCTTCCGGCTGCTCGGCCTGGGCCCGGTGGTCGGCCAGCGCACCTGGGGCGGGGTGGTCGGGATGACCGGCCGCCACACCCTGGGGGACGGCACGGTGATCACCGTGCCGATGAACGCGGCCTGGTTCGACGGCTACCAGTGGTCCATCGAGAACCACGGCGTCGAGCCGGACCTGGAGATCCTGCGCACCCCGCTGGACTGGGCGGAGGGCCGGCACGCTCAGCTCGACGACGCGGTACGCCTCGCGCTCGACCTGCTGCACGGCACCCCGGCGGCCATGCCCCCCGGCTACACGGGCGCCCCGGACCGGCGACGACCGGAACTTCCCCCTCGGTGAGCTTCGGTGCGGGCCGCGATGCGTCCGCGGGCCGTCTGTGGCCGGTCGCGCAGTTCCCCGCGCCCCTCAGGTACTGCGCCGCAGCCGGAGTACTCGGCTCAGCCACGGGCATTCAGGGGCGCGGGGAACTGCGCGACCAGCCCACCTCGGCCCGCGGACGAATACCGAGCCGCTCAGTCCGCCAGGCGGCGGTCCATCGCGAGGGAGAGTTCGGCCTCGACCACGTGCTTGGCCAGAGGGCGCAACCGGGAGAGATCCTCGTCCGGGGCGTGGGTCCGCAGCAGGTCGACGAAGAGCGCGGCCAGCGCGTCCGCGTGGGCGCGGACCTCCCGGCCCGCCGCGAGCACCGCCGCCAGCGGGACCCCCTCGCGCACCAGCGCGGCCGAGACGTCGAGCAGCCGGCGGCTGATGTGGACGATCTCCTCGCCGTCGACGGCGAGATAGCCGAGGTCGAGCGCCGCCGCCAGGTTCTCCGGGGTCACCTCGCCCGCGAAGTGGTCGGCGAGGGCCTCGGGCGTCAGCCGTACCGGGGTCTCCTCGGTCGGCTCGACCAGCCCGAGCGCCTCGCCCGCGTCGCGCCCGGATTCGAACGCGGCGGTCAGGTCCGCGATGCCGGAGAGGGTGTGGCCGCGCTCCAGCAGGGCGGCGATGGTGCGCAGCCGGGCGAGGTGGCGCTCGTCGTACCAGGCGATCCGGCCCTCGCGGCGCGGTGGCGGGATGAGGCCGCGCTCGCGGTAGAACCGCAGCGTGCGTACGGTGATGCCGGCCTCGGCGGCCAGCTCCTCCATGCGGTACTCCCGGGGCCCGCCCGCGACGCCGCCCTGGGCCCCGCTCCCCACTCCTGCGTCTGCCACGTCCGCCAGCCTATGTTGTACCGCCGGTAACTTTCCCCGGCGGACCCCTACCGCTCGGTATGCCGCTGCTCTACCCTCCAACTGTGCCAGTGATTACTGGCAGTGTTTCGCGTCTTTCAGACTCTCCGCACAGACGTCCTGCATGGAGGCGGTGGCATGGTCCAGCACGAGCGCGAGCCCGAGCACGTACGGGTGGCGGTGATCGGATCCGGATTCGGCGGCCTCGGGGCCGCGGTCCGGCTGCGGCGGGAGGGCATCACCGACTTCGTCGTCCTGGAGCGGGCCGGGTCGGTCGGCGGGACCTGGCGGGACAACAGCTATCCCGGCTGCGCCTGCGACGTGCCGTCGCACCTGTACTCCTTCTCCTTCGCGCCCAACCCGGACTGGCCGCGCACCTTCTCCGGACAGGAGCACATCCGGGCCTATCTGGAGCACGTCGCCGACACCTTCGGGCTGCGCCCGCACATCCGCCTCGGCCACGAGGTCACCCTGATGCGCTGGGACGGCGAGCGGCTGCACTGGGTGATCGAGTGCGCGGGCGGGACCGTCCTGCACGCCGATGTCGTCGTCTCCGCGACCGGGCCGCTCTCCGACCCCAAGATCCCGGACATCCCCGGGCTCGACACCTTCCCCGGCAAGGTCTTCCACTCCGCGCGCTGGGACCACGACTACGACCTGCGCGGCAAGCGCGTCGCCATGATCGGGACCGGCGCCTCCGCGATCCAGATCGTCCCCGCCGTCCAGCCCCAGGTGCGCACCCTCACCCTCTTCCAGCGCACCCCGCCGTGGGTCATGCCGCGGATGGACCGGGCGATCACCGCACCCGAGCGCTGGCTGCACCGGCAGCTGCCGTTCACCGGGGCCGCGCGCCGCGGACTGCTGTGGGGCATCAGGGAGTTGCAGGTCAGCGCCTTCACCAAACGGCCCAACGAGCTCGGCCTGGTCGAGTCGCTGGCCAAGCGGAACATGGCGCGGGCCATCAAGGACCCGGCCCTGCGCGCCAAGCTGACGCCCGACTACCGCATCGGCTGCAAGCGCATCCTGCTGTCCAGCGAGTACTACCCGGCGCTCGCCCAGCCCAATGTGGACCTCGTCGCCTCCGGGCTCAGCGAGGTGCGCGGCTCCACCCTGGTGGCCGCCGACGGGACCGAGACCGAGGCCGACGCGATCATCTTCGGCACCGGGTTCCACGTCACGGACATGCCGATCGCCGACCGCGTCATCGGCGCGGAGGGCCACACGCTGGCGGAGGCGTGGAAGGGCGGCATGGAGTCGCTGCGCGGCGCCACCGCCGCGGGCTTCCCCAACTGGATGACGATCATCGGGCCCAACACGGGCCTGGGGAACTCCTCGATGATCCTGATGATCGAGTCGCAGCTCAGCTATATGGCCGACTATCTGCGGCAGTTGGACGTGCTGGGCGGACGCGTGGCGCTCGCCGCCCGGCCCTCCGCCGTCGGCGCCTGGAACCGGCGGGTACAGGAGCGCATGAAGCGGACCGTGTGGAACACCGGCGGCTGCACCAGCTGGTACCTGGACGCCAGTGGCCGCAACACCACCATCTGGCCCGGTACGACCGGCGAGTTCCGCAGGGCGACCCGCGAGGTCGACCTCGGGGAGTACGAGGTGGTCCGCGCCGGAGCCGCCGAACCGGCCCCCACCGCGCCGCGCGGCGCCCGCGAGCCGGACGCGAACCCCACCGCCCC
>NZ_JBJHPC010000137.1:0-13855 GCF_045257485.1 Streptomyces sp. YS-3
CCTGGGCTCCGCACCGCCGCCCCCGCCGGTGCGGAGCCCAGGCGGGCGCTCCACCAGCCCGTCAGGGTCAGGGCGGCCAGGACCGAGCCGACCGTCACGTACAGGCGGACCGGGGGCGGGGGCAGGACGATGGCCAGGAGCGGGAGCAGCGCGCCGGCCGTGAAGGCCAGGAAGCTGGCGCCCGCCGCGTGCCAGGGGTTGGCCAGTTCGTCGGGGTCGATGCCCAGCTCCACGCGCGCGTGGGCGCGCAGGGCATCGCGCTCGGTGAGCTGCTCCGCCGCCTCCCGCGCCAGCTCCGGGCTCAGGCCACGGTCCTCCAACAGGCCGGTCAGCTCGTCGAGTTCGGCCTCCGGCTCCTCCCTCAGCTCGCGCCGCTCCATCGCCAGCGCGGCCTTCTCGGAGTCGCGCTGGGTGGACACGGAGACGTACTCGCCCGCCGCCATCGACATCGAGCCCGCGAGCAGGCCCGCGAGGCCCGCCGTCAGCAGGGCGGAGCGGTCGTCCGTCGCGCCGGCCACGCCGACGACGAGGCCCGCCGTGGACACGATGCCGTCGTTGGCGCCCAGGACCGCCGCCCGCAGCCAGTTCAGACGCGTTCCGAGGCCGCCCCGGTGGGCCTCGTCGTGGCCCTCGGCCGTCTCCGCTTCCGTCATGCGGCGAAGGGTCTCACCCCCCGCCTCACCACACCCGTACCGACCCGCCCCGTGCGAACACCGGGCTCGTCGCGTCCGCCGGGATCTCCTTCAGCGGCTCGGCGATCTCCTCGACGGTCGGGCCCACCTCCGCCGCGATCGGGTCCAGGAGCGACAGGTCGAAGCCGTAGACGCGGGCCGCGTTGCCGCCCACCATCGCGGCCACCTCCTCGGGCGGCAGTCCGGCGTAGGCGATCCGCAGGCCCTCGCGGGAGTACGGGGTGGTGCCCTCGTCGTGCGGGTAGTCGCTGCCCCACATGATCTTGTCGAGGCCGATCCGGTCGCGCAGGGGCACCTCGTGGGGGCGCATGAAGCTGGCGCCGACGTAACAGTTCTCGCGCCAGACGCGGCTGGGGCCCCTGCCCATGGACTCGGCCAGGCCCGCACCGAACTTGGACTCCGCGGTGGCCGCCCGGGTCGCCGCCGAGACCAGGCGCTCGTGGTAGTAGTCGAGCATGTCGATCACTCCGGGGATCCAGCCGGAGCCCTGCTCGGTGAGGATCAGCTGCAGCGCCGGGTGGCGGCGGAAGGCGCCGCCGAAGATGAGGTGCCACAGCGCGCGGTGCGAGAACCAGGTCGTCTCGACCATGAAGACGGCCCGGGCCGCGGGCTCCTCCCCCAGCGGCGGCGAGGCGGAGCCGCCGTGGTGGTTGACCGGTACGCCGAGGTCCGCGCAGGCCGCCCAGATCGGGTCGTACACCTCCGAGTACAGCTCGGGCAGGCCCGAGCCGGGCGGGGCGCCCGGGAGCAGAATGCCGCCGGTCAGGCCCGCCTCCTTCGTCCGGTGGACCTCCGCAACCGCCGCGTCGACGTCGCCCAGCAGGATCTGCGCGACGCCCGCCCGGCGGCCCGGCGCCAGCGCGCAGAAGTCGGCCAGCCAGCGGTTGTGCGCCCGCAGCCCGGCCCAGCGCTGCTCCAGCTCCTCCCGGGTGGGCGCGGGTGCCAGCAGGGAGGCGGAGGGAAAGAACGGCGGGATGGTGTTGGGGAACACCACCTCCGCGACGATCCCGTCCGCCGCCAGCTCGGCCAGTCGGCGCGCGGAGTTCCAGTTGCGGTCGGCGGTGTCGGCGAGCAGGTCCTCGTACGGGTTGACGTAGGTGGCGGCCCAGGCGTCGAAGTCGTCGTGGTACCGCTTCTCCAGGTACGGCTTGTAGTCGAGGAGGTCGGCGCCCGCGTGGCAGTCGGCCGAGACGACCGTGTAGCGGTCGGCGTTCATGACACCCCCAGGGCCGGGAAGTCGTGGTCGGTCAGCCAGTGGCGCCCCACCTCCCGCGAGCGCGCCCAGGACGCCTCGACGGCCGACTGGTCCTCGCTCTGGCCGAGTTCGGCCGGGGTCGGGCCGATGCGGCGGGCCAGCGGGGCCAGCTTCGCGGTGTCGAAGCCGAAGACCTCCGCCGCCGCGAGGCCCAGCATCCGGCGCGTCTCGCTGACGGGGATGTCGTGGAACGTCCTGCGCAGCCACTCCCGGGTGTGCGGCCAGGTGCCTTCGGGGTGCGGGAAGTCGGAGCCCCAGAGGATGTTGTCGACGCCGATCTCGTAGCGCTGGGCCAGTTCGCGCCGCTTGGTGTTGGTGGCGCAGACGAAGACCTGGCGGTCCAGGTACTCGCTGGGCGGGCGCTTGAGTTCGGCGAACGGCGAGAGTTTCTTGCCGCCGTGCGCGCCCAGATAGAGCCGGTCCATGAACCACAGCAGGTTCGGCAGCCACCAGCAGCCCGACTCCGCCACCCCGAAGCGCAGCCCGGGGTGGCGCTCGAAGACGCCGGACCAGAGCAGGAACCACAGCGGCCGGGCGGGCCACCAGGTGACCTCGCTGACGTAGATGCCGAGGTGGTCGCCGTACTCGTGGCGGGGCGCGGCGCCGGAGTGGGTGAGGACCGGCATCGCGGTCTCGGCGGCTGCCGCCCAGACGGGGTCGTAACGGCGGTCGTGGTAGGGGGCCTTGTCCACCCACATCGAGGGGATCATCAGCGCGCCGAGCCCGGACTCCCTGGCCCGGTGGATCTCCGCGACCACCCGGTCGACGTCTCCCGTCACCGGCAGCAGGGCCACCCCGCAGTGCCGTGCCGCGTTGTCGGCGTCGCCGCCGACGAACTCGGCGAGCCAGCGGTTGTGCGCCTGCGCGCCGGCCATGCCGAGGTCGGGGTCCTGGTCGCCGGAGAGGCCGAGACCGACACCGAAGGGGGCGGCGGTGCGGCTGTCGACGGCGTCCGCGTCGGGGAAGACGACCTCGGCGGCCACCCCGTCCCCGTCGAGCTCCTTGAGCCGGCGGGCGGCGTCCCATCCGCCCTGGAGGCCCTCCTCGTTGTCGGCGAACCACTTCTCGGCGAAGGCCTCGTTGCGGACGCCGAGCCGGGTCATCTCCTCGCGGCGGCGCTCGCGCCCGTCGAGGAAGTCGTCGAAGTCCCGGTGGAAGCGGGAGTCGAGGTAGGGCCGGTACCGCTCGGTGGGGAGCCCGGCGTGGCAGTCGGAGGAGATGATCAGGTACGGGTCGTGGTGCTCGCCTTCGGGTGTGCTGTTCTGCGGCATGGCGGATTCCTCTGTCCCTCAGTCCAGGATGAAGCTCTCCAGGTACGACGGGGCGGACCGGTCCAGCATCGATCGCGCCCTCGCCCTGATCTGCCGGTCGCTGTGCTCGCTCGGCGGGAGCATCCAGAAGCGGTCGGCCGCGATGCCGTCGACGACCGCCTCGGCGACCTCCTCGACCGGGGTGAACGCGACCTCGTGCCCGGCCTCCCGCATCGCCGCCTCCCACTGGCCGAGGCTGCGGTAGGGCGCCCTGCGCGGGCGCTCCTTGGCGTACCGGGCGGGGCGGTTGCGGTGTGACTCCCACAGTCCGGTGCGCAGCATGTGCGGGCCGGGGAAGAGCACGGACGCGCCCACGCGCGCGTGCTCGGCCTTCAGATGCGCGTACAGCGACTCGGTCATGGTGACGACGGCGGCCTTGGTGACCGCGTACACGGAGGCGGTGGGCAGCGGCGCGATCCCGCCGTCGGCGGAGGAGGTGTTGACGACGTGGCCGGGCTCGCCGGAGGCGATCATGCGGGGGACGAACGCCTGGATGCCGTGGAAGACGCCCCACACATTGACGGCGAAGGCCCACTTCCAGTCGTTGACCTCGTGCTCCCACATCCGTCCCTCGGCGCCCGAGCCGACGCCCGCGTTGTTGCACAGGACGTGGACGGCGCCGAACGTGTCGTACGCCGCGTCCGCGAGCTCCTGGACGGACGCGCGTTCGGAGACGTCGACCACGCGCGCGTGGACCCGTGCCCCCTCCGCGCGCAGCTCCCCGGCCGCCTTCTCCAGGGCCGCCTCCTCGACGTCCGCGAGGACCACCCGCAGCCCCTCGGCGGCGAACCGGCGGGCCAGCGCGAGCCCGATCCCGCTCGCCGCGCCGGTGACGACGGCGACCTGTCCCTCGGCGAGGCGCATCACACGCTCCCCGCGGGCGGTCCGTCGAGGATCTGCGCCGGGTCGTCGTAGCGCTGGTGGATGTACGGCAACAGGTCGCGCGCGCTGACCCGTTCCGCCACCCGGCCCCGCTGGTCGGTGGTCTTCTCACCGATCGTGATCTCCACGAGGCGGCGCACGGGCAGGTCCGCGACCGGGTCGTACATGGACTCGCGCAGCACCACGTCGCCGGTGATCCGCTCCAGTCTGCGGACCTTCTCGTTGCGTACGCAGTGCACCAGCACCGGGTCCGCGTCGAAGCCCTCGCCGTCCACGGCGGGCAGGAACTTGAAGTAGAAGTCGACCTTCTCCGCCGGCTCCGGCAGCGGCAGCGCCCGGTCGACCGCGCCGCGCACCTCCACGAAGGCGATGCCGTGCCGGGCGAGAGCGGCCCGTACGACCAGGCCGTCGCGCTCGACGGTGACCTCGCCGAGCTTCTTCGGCTCGCCGAACACCTCCCGGCCGCCGATCAGCGCCCGCTCCTGGGTCATCGGCATCACCAGCGGATACCAGCCGGGCTGCCCGTCGTGCACGGCCGAGACCGCCACCGAGCCCGCGCCGAGCGGATGGCCGGGCAGGTCGACCCGGCTGATGTTGGCCCGTACGAGTGAATCCCCGGCGGGCTTGAGCGGCGGCGGCAGCACGGCCGCCACCGCGTCGGGGTCGCTCTCCCAGACGGCCACCACCCCGGTGGACCAGATGTCGGGGAGACGTGAGCTCGCGGTGCGCGCGGCCCGGATCTCGTCCTCGGTCCGCGCGCCGTACCGTACGCGTGCCATGGCGTACCACCCTTCCTGGGTCGTGCCTCGCAGTGCGGTCCCCCGGGTCTGTAACACAGTTACACCGAGCCCGATGAAGGGTAAAGAGCCGTGCGGGAACCGGAGTTGGGAGGCGCGGGCCATGACGCGTACGTCTCTGAGCCGTGAGGAGATCCTGGTGGCGGCCGGGGCCCTGGTCAGACAGCACGGCCCGGCCGCCCTGACCATGCGCAAGCTGGCCGCGGAGCTCGGCACCGCGGTCACCTCGATCTACTGGCACGTCGGCAACCGCGAGTCGCTGCTCGACGCGCTCGTCGAGCGGACCGTGCGGGAGCTGGGCGAGATCCGGCCACGCGGGCGCACCCCGGCCGCCCGGATCGTCTCGGTCGCCACGGCGCTGCGCCGGGAGCTGCGCGCGCGCCCCCATCTGATCGCGCTGGTCCACGAACGCGGCCTGACCGAGCGGATGTTCCTCCCCGCCCAGCAGGCGCTGGTCCACGAGGTCCACACGGCCGGGCTGCGCGGGACCTCGGCCGCGCGGGTGGTGCGGGCCGTCCAGTTCCAGGTCGTCGGCCATGTCCTGGTCGAGCGCTACCGCGAACGCGCCCCGGTCCAGCACCCCGGCGAGGAGGAGCTCTGGCACACCGCGCCCGCCGGGCAGGACCCGGAGCTCGCCCGCGCGCTGGCCCGGCCGCCGGACGCGGAGCGGCTGTTCGCCGCGTCGGTGCGGGCGCTCGTGGACGGCCTGCTCGCACAGCCGCGTTGACGGGCGCCGGTCGGACTGTCAGTGCGGACCCGTATTCTCTGTGACCATGCTCGACGACCGTACGACAGCAGCAGCCACGTGGCCGGCCGCCTACCCGCAGGGGTACGCGGTCGTCGACGTGGAGACCACCGGCCTCGCCCGCGACGACCGGATAATCTCTGCCGCCGTCTACCGCCTGGACGCCCAGGGCAATGTCGAGGACCACTGGTACACGCTGGTGAACCCCGAGCGCGATCCGGGTCCGGTGTGGATCCACGGCCTGACCACCGACGTCCTCGCGGGCGCCCCGCTCTTCCCGGACATCGCCGGGGAGTTCGCCGAGCGGCTGGACGGGCGGGTCCTGGTCGCGCACAACGCGATCTTCGACTGGCAGATGATCGCGCGGGAGTACGCACGGGCGAAGAGCGCGGCGCCGGTGCGTCAGCGGCTGTGCACCATCGCGCTCTCCAAGGAGCTGGCGCTGCCGCTGCCCAACCACAAACTGGAGTCGCTGGCCGCGCACTACGGAGTGGTGCAGCAGCGCGCGCACCACGCGCTGGACGACGCGCGCGTGCTGGCCGAGGCGTTCCGCCCGAGCCTGCACCAGGCGGCGCGGGTGGGGGCGCGGCTGCCGCTGCTCGAATGCCGCCCGCTCACCGAGTGGTCGGACGGGCCGGCCACCCCGCGCATCGGCTACCAGGCGACGGGGCCGTACGGACGGAGTTCGAGCTGGCGGCCCGCGCGCAAGCGGCCGGCGTGCCCGTACCCCAACCCCGGCCGCTATGAAGCGGACAAACCACTCAAGCAGGGCATGCGGGTGGCGTTCTCCGGGGACACCTCCATCGACCGCGACCTCCTGGAGGACCGCGCGACCGAGGCCGGGCTGCACGTGGCGAGCAGCGTCTCGCGGCTCACCAGCCTGCTGGTCACCAACGACCCGGACTCGGCGACCTCCAAGACCGTCAAGGCGAAGGCGTTCGGCACCCCGGTCATCGACGAGGCGGCCTTCACCCAGCTGCTGCGGGACGTGGCTCCGGCAGACGGGTGACAGCCGGGCGTGCCGCCCGGCGTTACGGCGCGGCGCGCTCCACCCTGTGGCGCATGGCACGTTGCGAGGTCTGCGGGAACGACTACGGGATGTCCTTCGAGGTGCACGCGCAGGGCGCGGTGCACGTCTTCGACTGCTTCTCGTGCGCCATCCACCGCATGGCGCCCATCTGCGAACACTGCCGGGTCCAGATCATCGGCCAGGGCGTCGAGGTCGAGGGGCGCTGGTACTGCGGCGGGCACTGCGCCCGAGCGGAGGGCCAGGTGGGCATCGTCGACAAGGTCTGACCCGCGTACCCCGACCCCCGTGAGAACACCCCGCGCCGGAGTTGTACCGTCGTGGGGTGTACCGCTTCCTGTTGTCCCGGCAGTGGGTGCTCGTCACCCTCCTCGCCCTCGTCCTCATCCCCACGATGATCGAGCTGGGCTTCTGGCAGCTGCACCGCCACCAGCACCGCGTGGCCCAGAACACCGTCATCGCGGACAACCTGAAGGCGAAGCCGGTCCCGGTGACCGAGCTCACCTCCCCCGGCCACACCGTCCCGCACGCCCAGTACTGGCGCCGGGTCACCGCCACCGGCACCTACGACGCCGCCCACGAGGTCGTGGTGCGCCGCCGCACCGCCGCCGACGGCCGGGTCGGCTACCACGTCCTCACCCCGTTCGTCCTCGACGCCGGGCCCACCGTGCTGATCAACCGCGGCTGGGTGGCGGACAACGGCAGCCAGACGGAGTTCCCGCGCATCCCGGCCCCGCCCAGGGGCGAGGTCACGGTCACCGGACGGCTGATGGCCSACCAGACGACCGCGGCCAGCGGCATCAAGGACGTCAAGGGCCTGCCGCCCCGCCAGGTGATGCTGATCAGCAGCGCCCAGCAGCAGAAGGCGCTCGGCCGCCCGGTCCTGGGCGGCTACATCGAGCAGACCGCGCCCGAGCCCCCCGACAACTCCCCCGAGCTGATCCCGGCCCCGGACCACTCCTCCATCGGGCCGCACATGGCGTACGCCGTCCAGTGGTGGCTGTTCACCGCCGGGGTCCCGGTCGGCTGGGTGATCCTGGTCCGCCGCGAGAAGCGCGACCGGGCCGAGGCCGCGGCGAAGGGCGAGACGGCCGCGCCCGCGCCCGCGGCGGCCTGACGCGCGCGCCGTCGCGCCCCCGTCCGCGTCTGTCGGAAGCGTCCGGCCGTACGGAGTGACGTACCTGGCTGATTGACAATTCCACCGGGCGGGAACACGCCAGAGCGTGACGCGACGCATCCAACGCATCGAGGACTACGCCCTCATCGGCGACCTCCAGACCGCCGCCCTCGTCGGCCGGGACGGCTCCATCGACTGGCTGTGCCTGCCGCGCTTCGACTCCGCGGCCTGTTTCGCGGCGCTGCTGGGCGACGACGACAACGGCCACTGGCGGATCGCCCCGGCGGGTGCCGGGGACTGCACGCGCCGCGCCTACCTCGACGACTCGCTCGTACTGGAGTCGGTCTGGGAGACCCGTAGCGGGACGGTACGCATCCTCGACTTCATGCCCCAGCGCGACACCGCGCCCGATGTCGTACGGATCGTCGAGGGGATCAGCGGCAGCGTAGAGATGAGCTCCGTGCTGCGGCTGCGGTTCGACTACGGCCGGGTGGTGCCGTGGGTGCGCCGCGCCGACGGCCACCGGGTCGCGGTCGCCGGGCCCGACTCGGTGTGGCTGCGCACCGACCCCCAGGTCAAGACCTGGGGGCAGCAGCTCAGCACCCGCTCCTCGTTCACCGTCGGCGCCGGTGAGAAGGTCGCGATGGTGCTGACCTGGCACCCCTCGCACGAGCCCCGCCCGTCGATAATCGATCCGTACGAGGCGCTGGAGCAGAGCCTTGAGGACTGGCGCGAATGGGCCGGCAAGTGCCGCGCCTCCGGTCCCTACCGGGACGCCGTCGTCCGCTCCCTGATCACCCTCAAGGCCCTCACCTACGCGCCGACCGGTGGCATCGTCGCCGCCCCCACCACCTCGCTCCCCGAGGAGATCGGGGGCGTACGCAACTGGGACTACCGCTACTGCTGGCTGCGCGACTCGACGCTGACGCTGGACGCGCTGGTCTCGGCCGGCTACCTCGAAGAGGCGGCGGCCTGGCGCGACTGGCTGCTGCGCGCGGTCGCGGGCGACCCGGCCGACCTCCAGATCATGTACGGCCTCGGCGGCGAGCGGCGCCTGCCGGAGATCGAGCTGCCCTGGCTCAAGGGCCACCTGGACTCCGCGCCGGTCCGGATCGGCAACGCCGCCGTCAAACAGCTCCAGCTCGACGTGTACGGCGAGGTCATCGACTCCCTCCATCTGGCCCGCACCTCCGGCATGGCCGCCAAACGGCACACCTGGAACGTCGAACTCAGCCTGCTCGGCTTCCTGGAGGCCCGCTGGCGCGAGCCGGACGAGGGGCTGTGGGAGGTGCGCGGGGAGCGCCGCCACTTCGTGCACTCCAAGGTGATGGCGTGGGTGGCCGCGGACCGCGCGGTCAAGGCCCTGGAGTCGGACCCGTCCCGGCGCGGGGACGCGGAGCGCTGGCGGCGGATGCGGGACGAGGTGCACCGGGAGGTGTGCGAGAAGGGGTTCGACGCCGAGCGGAACACCTTCACCCAGGCGTACGGGTCCGCGGAGCTGGACGCGGCAACCCTGCTCATCCCCCGGGTCGGCTTCCTGCCGGGCGACGACCCGCGGGTGATCGGCACGGTCGACGCGGTCCGCGCCGAGCTGGGCCACGACGGCTTCGTACGCCGCTACACCACCGAGGGCACCACGGTCGACGGGCTCCCCGGCGACGAGGGCACCTTCCTGGTCTGCTCGTTCTGGCTGGCCGACGCGCTGCGGCTGACCGGCCGCGAGAAGGAGGCGCGGGAGCTGTTCGACCGGCTCCTCGGGCTCCGCAACGACGTGGGGCTCCTCGCCGAGGAGTACGACCCGGCGGCCGGCCGGCAGCTGGGCAACTTCCCGCAGGCCTTCAGCCACATCGGACTGGTGGCGACCGCGATGGGGCTGGAGGCAGGATAGGCGCATGGATCTTGGACTGAAGGACCGCGTCTACGTCGTCACCGGCGCCTCCCGGGGCCTCGGCCTCGCCGCCGCGCGGGCGCTCACCGCCGACGGCGCGAAGACGGTGGTCAGCGGACGCGACGAGAAGGCGGTGACCGCGGCGGCCGGGGAGCTGGGCCCGAACGCGCTGGGCGCGGCCGTCGACAACGCCGACCCCGCCGCCGCCTCCCGCCTGATCGCCACCGCCCGCGAACGGTTCGGCCGCTTCGACGGCGTGCTGATCAGCGTGGGCGGACCGCCGCCGGGCTTCGTCGCCGACAACACCGACGAGCAGTGGCGCGCCGCCTTCGAGTCGGTGTTCCTGGGCGCGGTGCGGATGGCGCGCACGGCGGCGGAGGAGCTGGACGAGGGCGGGGTGATCGGCTTCGTCCTGTCGGGCTCGGTCCACGAACCCATCCCCGGCCTGACCGTCTCCAACGGCCTGCGCCCTGGCCTCGCGGGCTTCGCCAAGTCCCTCGCGGACGAACTGGGCCCGCGCGGCATCCGCGTGGTCGGGCTGCTCCCGTCCCGTATCGACACCGACCGGGTGCGCGAGCTGGACGCGCTCTCCGGCGACGCGGAGGCCGCCCGTACGGCCAACGAGTCCCGGATTCCGCTGCGCCGCTACGGCACCCCCGAGGAGTTCGGCCGCACGGCCGCGTTCCTGCTCTCGCCCGCCGCGTCGTATCTGACGGGAGTGATGCTGCCGGTGGACGGCGGGGCCCGGCACGGGTTCTGAGACCGGCCGGCCACTGGCGCCCGGCTCCGCGAGGCGGTAGGAACGCCTCATGGCGGAGCCGGAGTTCACCGCCCGGTACGACGAGGTGCTGGCCGCCTCGGCGGACGTCCTCGCCCTGGCCGAGTGGCTGGCCGCCGCCCGGCCCGGCATCTACCTGCAGGACCTCGCCGAGGCGCTCGCCGGCCACGCCGCCCTGCTCGCCCACGCCGGGCGGTACGAGGAGGCGCTCGGGCCCGCCGAGCGGTCGGTGGCCGTCCACCGCGAGCTGGCGGCCGTACGCCCCGAAGCCCACCGCGAACCCCCGGCCGCCGCGCTCGCCGCCCTGGCCTCGGTGCTGGGCGCGCTGGAGCGGTACGGGGCCGCGCGGGAGGCCGCCGAGGAGAGCGTGGCGCTCTACGCCCGGCTGGCCCGGGAGGACCCCGCCGCCCACCGCCCGGCGCTGGCCGCCGGGTTGAGCACCCTCGCCGCGCTCCTCGACACCATGGGCGAGCGGCGCGCCGCGCGCCGGGTGTCGGGACGGGCGGCGCGGGTCCGGCGAAGGCTGGAGCGGGACCGGGGCGGTCCGCTGTGGTCCGGGGTCAGGTCACCCGGTGGGCCCGGTGCTTGACCGCGCGCATCCGGACCTCGGCCGGCAGGGCCGCGAGACCCGCCGAGTCGCGGGCGTGGGCCAGGGACTCCGCGGTGAGACGGGAGAGGGCTTCGGCGGGGGCCGCGTGGGGCTCCAGGAGCAGCGCCACCCGGGCCGCGGGCGTGGTGCGGCGGCCGTGCAGGGTCGCCTGGGCGCGGGCCACGCCCGGCAGCGCCTCCGCCTCGCCCGCGAGCACCGTCTCCAGGGCGCGGCCCCGCAGCAGCGCGCCCTCGCCGTCGCCCGAGTCCACCAGGACCTCGGCCAGCCGTGCCCGGCGCATCTGGGCGAGCAGCCACCACAGGGTGAGCAGGAGCAGGACGGCCAGCGCCGCGATCACCGTCGGCCACCACCAGCCGTGGTCGTGCCAGCGCTCCCGGCGGGCCCGGTCGAGCAGGACGTCGTCGGTGTCCGTCCACGGCCACCACGACGGGACCGGCAGACCGGCCCCGGCCGCGAGGACCGCGCCGCCCACCGCCGTCAGGGCCAGCCCGGCGAGGCCGATCAGCACCCGGTTCACCGTCCTGAGCATGGGTCACCTCTTCCTGGCGGCACGGCCCACATGTACGGAGAGTCCGGGCTGTCCGGCGAGCCCGAGCTCCTTGATACCCGCGCCGAGCGCGGCGTCCAGGTCGGCCCGTACGTCGTCGAGCTCGCGGAAGTGCGAGACGGCCCGTACGGCGACCTTGGCGCGGCCCGTCCTGACCCGCACCGACTGCACGCCCGGGACCTCCATCGCCCGGTCCCGCAGCACCAGCGCGGCGGCGGAGCGGTCGAGCCCGGCGCGCACCCCGGACGAGGTGCGCCGCATCGGGAGTACGTCCCGCAGCCCCGGTGTCAGCGCCAGCACGACCAGCCAGAGGCCGAGGACCACCGCGACCCCGGCGCCGATGAGCACCACCACGTCGTCCACGGTGTGCCGGGCCAGCCAGTGCGCGAGCTCGCGGCGCCAGCGCATCGCGGGGCGGTCCGCGCGGACGGCCGCGATGTCGTACAGCAGGAGCCCGGACACCGCCAGGACGACCAGGGCCACCAGCGTGGCGGGGACCCGCCGCGCGGACCAGAAGCGCCCGGCCCGGCCGCCCCCGTCCTCGGCGAGGACCGGTACGGGGTCGTAGGCGGCGGACGACCGCGACTGGTCGAGCCCGCCCTCGCCCGTTCCCGGGGTCTTCTCCATGACGACGGGCAGCGGCCGGGTGGCGCCGTCGTCACCGCCGTACGCGTCGTCCCGTCCCGGCCCGCCGGTCTCGCTCATGCGATCCTCCCCCGGTCACCCGTACCGGTGTGCGCCGCGTGCAGGCGCTCGATCTGCACCGCCACCTCGGGCACCTCCATGCCCGCCAACGCCCTTACCCGCTCGGCCACCTGCCGACGCACCGCGCCGCACTGGGCGCCGAGGTCGGAGGGGTAGCCGAGCTCCAGGCTGACCCGGACCCGGGCCACCTCCTGGTGCACCGTGACCGCCGCGTGGGGCGCGCTGCCGCCTTCAGGGGGCGCGCCCAGCGCCTCGCGCGCCGCCTGTGCGGCGATCTTCGCCACCACCCGGTCGGCGATCCGTGTCGCCCCGCGCTCGGCGGGCGCGATACGAGCCGGGGGCGTGGCCCGCGCGGGCGCGCCGGAGCCGGCGGAGCCCGGCGACGCCGTCGACGACACCGTCATCGGAGCGCGTCACCTCAGCCGGTCGCCGCGGTCCCGGGGACGGAAGAAGTCCCCGGGTTCGAGATCGCCCTCCAGGAACCTGCCCACCACGAACCCGATCGCGCCCAACGCCGCGACCAGCAGGAACGCCCCGAATCCGCCGAAGTATCCGGCGAAGCCGAGCGCCATGCCGGCCACCAGTCCGATCACCGCCATGCTCATTCTGAGCTCCTCAGTCGCTTCTCGTCGGGGCCGGGCCGCACCGGGGGTCTCACTGGAGCCGCGGCTCCGGCTCGTCCTCTTCCTCGTCCGGCAGTTTCACGTCACTCACCGCGATGTTGACCTCGACGACCTCAAGACCGGTCATCCGCTCCACGGCCGCGATCACGTTCTCCCGTACGGCACGGGCCACATCCGAGATCGACACGCCGTAATCGACGACGATCTCGATGTCGAGTGCCGTCTGGACCTCTCCGACCTCGGCCTTCACCCCGCGCGCCACCGCGGCCTTGCCGCCGCCCGGCACCCGGTCGCGCACCGCGCCGAACGTACGGGACAGCCCGCTGCCCATCGCGTGCACACCGTCGACCTCGCGGGCCGCGAGCCCCGCGATCTTCTCCACCACGCCGTCGGCGATGGTGGTGCGCCCGCGCGTGCCGGGGTCGCCACCGCCGCGCCTGGCCGGGGAACTCTTTCTCGTCCCGCCGATCCCGCCCTCGGCCTCCCGGTCACCCGGGCCGGACATTTCGGGGCGGCTGCTTCCCATGGTGTCGCTCATGGCGTTCATCCCTTTCGGCTTTCCCCCTCCCCTCAGTTGCCCACACTAAGCGCGGTTGCCCCGTCTCGCGCCCGGGATGCGGCAGGGTGGAGCAATGACCCCAGACGCATGGAGCACGGAGGTACGCCGCCGACTCGCCCTGGGCAGGCTGCTGCCGCTCGGGGACGCGGCGGACGGCGCGTGGGTGACGGAACGGGCGGCCGGGGCGGTGCTGCGGGCGGCCTGCGCGCCGGTGCCGGGCGTGGCCGTGACGTCCCTGCGCCTGTCCCTGGCGGACCCGGCGGCGGCCGGCGTCCCGGTGGTCGCGCCGCCGCCGGGTCCGCCAGGGACAGGCGCAGGGA